>DNMB01000115.1 GCA_003489485.1 Chitinophagaceae bacterium
GAAGCGAGAACTCAGCACCAGAGATCATGGCCAGTCGATACGTTCTGAGTATACCATCGTCCGCATTCTCAGGGCCATTGCCGGCGTTATTGATGATGTCTTCGGTCAAACACTCAAAATCAACAGGAGCATCGGTATAGTCCCTTCTGTTGGCAACACGATAGATGTCGCCTTGAAGTTGATCGATGTAAACTGCTTCATTATTGCGATTAAGTACGGTAGCATGTACCCCGTGAATAGATACATCGAATCTGATATTATCTTCAGGATTATCCACCCCCTGACCCGCAAAGGAATAAATACCGGGATAACGAGCTGCAAGTTCAGGAGCCATTACCGGGGCATTGACCACACGGAATTTCTTTATTTCTCCACTGGGCATTGGGAACTCAACCAAGAAATTGGATTGAGCAACACGCTGATTCGCCTCCAGTGGCGCCTGTGATACGAACTGCTTGAAAGCAGACTCCTGCAAACGGAAAAGCTTGAAATTATCAGGACGTCTGGCATTGCCGGCCGCAAATACGTCGTAGCCTAAACCAGACTCCGTAACAGGTGTCCAAAAGCGCTGATTCTGACCAAATACGGACGAGAATACAAGCAAGGAAATTAGAAAAAGTGTAAAATTTCTCATGGGTGGATTTAATTAAATGAGATGTTAAATTATCCGAGCGACTAAAAGTATGAATATTTCAGAAAAAAAGAGTCAATTCAGCAGAGTAAATAAAAAAAGAAGGCCCCACCTTTCAACAGGTGAGGCCTTGGATAAAAACCTATAATTGACTGGTTATCAATATCCTCCCATTCCGCCCATATCAGGGGCCGGATGAGCGTGAGGCTCCTCTTTCTTAGGCTTGTCGGCTACCACGCATTCTGTGGTCAGCAACATTCCGGCAATAGAGGCGGCGTTCTCAAGGGCTACGCGGCTCACTTTAGTAGGATCGATCACCCCGGCCTTGAACATATTTTCGTACACCTCGGTGCGGGCATTGAAACCAAAATCACCCTTTCCTTCTTTGATACGCTGTACAACGATCGAACCATCGATACCGGCGTTGGCAGTCAAAATACGCATAGGCTCTTCTAAGGCACGACGCACGATGGCCATACCGGTTTGCTCGTCTTCGATCTGCCCTTTTACTTTGGCGTCGAGCGACTCAATGGCGCGGATATACGCTACACCACCACCGGGAACGATACCCTCTTCTACTGCAGCACGGGTGGCGTGCAAGGCATCATCCACACGGTCTTTCTTTTCTTTCATCTCTACCTCTGTTGCGGCACCCACGTACAGCACAGCTACTCCACCGCTCAATTTGGCAAGACGCTCCTGCAATTTTTCGCGATCGTAGTCTGAAGTGGTCGACTCGATCTGAGCTTTGATCTGGTTCACACGAGCCGTGATATCTTCTTTCTTTCCTTTGCCACCTACAATGGTAGTATTGTCTTTATCGATGGTTACGGAAGATGCTTGTCCGAGGTAAGTGAGATCAGCATTCTCAAGCTTGAACCCTTGCTCTTCGCTTACCACGATACCTTTTGTGAGGATCGCAATGTCTTGCAACATCTCTTTGCGGCGGTCGCCAAAACCGGGCGCCTTTACAGCAGCCACTTTGAGCGTACCACGAAGCTTATTGACCACAAGAGTAGCCAGTGCCTCACCCTCTAGGTCTTCTGCGATGATCAGCAGCGGACGGCCTCCTTGGGCGACTTTCTCCAGAATGTGGAGGATGTCTTTCATGTTGCTGATCTTCTTGTCGTAGATCAGGATATATGGATTTTGCAACTCAGCTTCCATCTTTTCGCTGTTGGTCACAAAATAAGGAGAGATGTATCCGCGATCGAATTGCATACCTTCCACTACATCTACAGTCGTATCGGTTCCTTTGGCTTCCTCAACGGTAATTACACCTTCCTTGCCTACTTTTCCGAAGGCCTCTGCGATCAACTTGCCGATGGTCTCATCGTTATTGGCAGAGATGGTAGCTACCTGCTGAATCTTCTTGCTGTCACTGCCTACTGTCTGGCTTTGTGATTTAAGATTCTCCACCACCAATGATACCGCTTTATCAATTCCTCTTTTGAGATCCATAGGGTTGGCGCCAGCGGCGACCATCTTTAACCCTTCGCTGATGATGGCTTGTGCCAAAACGGTAGCCGTGGTCGTACCATCACCGGCAATATCAGCGGTTTTAGAGGCCACTTCTTTTACCATTTGCGCACCCATGTTCTCGATAGGATCTTCGAGTTCAATTTCTTTTGCTACACTCACACCGTCTTTTGTAACCTGCGGAGCACCGAACTTCTTTTCGATGACCACATTTCTACCCTTGGGGCCGAGCGTAACTTTTACTGCATTGGCGAGTGTATCCACGCCCTTCTTCATTCTGTTTCTTGCTTCGATATCGAAGAAAATCTGTTTTGCCATATTAATTGGTTTGATAGTTGCTAGTTGTGTTTACTGATAGGTTTAGACGATTGCCAGAATATCCGATTCGCGCATAATGAGGTAGTCGACACCTTCGATCTGGATCTCGGTACCGGCATACTTTCCGTACAACACGGTATCACCGGGCTTTACTGTTACAGGCTCATCCTTTTTACCGGGTCCAGCGGCGATCACAGTGCCACGCTGAGGCTTTTCTTTGGCGGTGTCGGGAATGATGATGCCCCCTGCGGTCTTTTCTTCGGCGGCAGCGGCTTTCACGATAACACGGTCGTGAAGCGGAGTAACATTGACTTTCTTGGCCATAGCTTGAATTGATTTTGTTTGTTAATGGTTAACCCGTCGGGTGTGACCCCCTGCCGGGCGGCAAATATATCCTAAATAGCATGCCAGTCACAAAACCCGTAGTGTTGGGGTAATTTTTGGCAGTTCAATTTGTCAAAACTGTCTTACTAAGAGGGTTTATCGCAAAAAGCGCTGACAATTTTTCAGCGAACCCTGCCTGGACCTGGGAACACCGAAATGACCTATCTTTGTCCTTTACAAGCTCTTAGAAAATGATCAGCAGACGTACCATTCGGGTTAAAGTGATGCAAACGCTCTATACTATTGCCACTTTCGATACCGCCCCTGCCCCTGCCGTTCATACCTCTTTACTCAAGCAACAATTCGATCAACCCCGCCGCCTGTTGGTGCACTTACTCTGGCTACTCACCGAGGTGCTTCGCTATCCCGAAAAACACGCTCACCAAAAAGCGTCGAAACATTTACCCTCAGCAGAGGACCTCAACATCAACACCAAACTGGCAGGTAATGAGTTGCTTTGGCAAATCTTAGAAGACAAGTCATTGCTCAAGCAATTCGAGCAGCTAAAACCTCAACTCGGCCCGGCGCAAGAGCTGATAAAATCCATCTACTTGCAGCTTTCAGAAACAGAGGTCTATCGCACCTACATTGCCACCCCCTCTCGCGAAAAGAAAGCAGAGCGAAAAATTGTAGAGTTCGTCGTTAACGACATGATGCTGGCCAATACCGCATTTGTATCTTATATCGAGGAGCTGTTTGCCGACTGGGATGATGACGGAGAAGGGGTCATTCAACTACTCGCCGCGTACCTGCACAAACCCGGGCAACTCAATTTTGAACAACTGATCGATCGCGACAAAGAACAATTTGGGTTGGAGTTGCTTCGCACCGTTTTGGAAAAACAAGAGCAGTTGCAATCGTACATCATTCCCAAACTAAAGAACTGGGATCCCGAACGAATTGCCCAACTCGATATGATCATGATGAAAATGGGCGTCGCGGAATTTCTCTTCTTTGAGACCATTCCTCCCAAGGTCACCATCAACGAATACATAGACCTGGCCAAAGAATACAGTACGGCACAGAGCGGACAATTTGTGAATGGTATCTTGGATGGGATCCATAAAGACCTTGTTGCGGCGGGAACGCTCCACAAAGTTGATTTTCGCAAATCGTAGTTTTGGTCCCGAAAAGTTAAATTTGCAAACAGTATCCTAGATAAACATGAAAAAAATTATCGCAATAGC
>DNMB01000110.1:0-5672 GCA_003489485.1 Chitinophagaceae bacterium
ACACAGATGACCGCACCTACAATTGCCAAGGGTCGGCTCGTGGGTAAGCGAAGCCCTTTGTACAACGGCGCCAGAAAAATCGAGAGCGAACCGGTAAAGCCGCCGTGTATTTTTTAAACGAGGCAAGGCATAAAGGCAGGTGGTAATTCGGCGGCTTAGGTGAGCGATTCGATTTTTAGCCGTTGTACATTCAGGCAAGCGCACCCACGAGCCGACCCTTTTACATTCAGGCAAGCGCACCCACGAGCCGACCCGTTTCATAGTGGCGAGCAAAAAAAAGACCGCTCAAAAAAGCGGTCTCAAAAGATTTATCGCAGCGAGCTCTTATGCATTCACTTTGCCTTTCACCTTGGCGATCACCTCTTCTGCAATGTTATTGGGCGCAGGTGCATAGTGAGAGAATTCCATGGTAGAAGAAGCACGACCGGAACTGAGTGAACGAAGCTGGGTCACGTAACCGAACATCTCACTGAGCGGCACTTTTGCTTTGATGACCTGTGCACCGGCACGGCTATCCATTCCTTCCATCATACCACGACGACGGTTCAGGTCTCCTGTTACATCACCCATGTACTGATCGGGCGTAACGACCTCCACCTTCATGATAGGCTCCAGCAAAACGGGTTTGGCTTTGCGGGCGGCTTCGCGGAAACCTTGCTTGGCGCAAAGCTCGAACGACATAGAGTCGGAGTCTACTGCGTGGAAGCTTCCGTCAAATACGCGGATCTTCATGTTAGCCACAGGATAATTGGCCAATACCCCGGTGGTCATGGCCTGCTCGAATCCTTTTTGGATGGCAGGCACGAATTCACGGGGAATGGATCCTCCGAAAAGATCGTTAACGAACTGGTATTGCTTATCGGGATTCTCGGTTTGCCACTCGGCATCAACAGGACCCAGATTAAATACGATATCGGCAAACTTACCACGACCTCCGGTTTGTTTCTTGAGGGTCTCGCGGTGTTCAACTGTTTGTACGAAGGCTTCTTTATAGGCCACCTGAGGCGCACCCTGGTTCACTTCTACCTTGAACTCACGACGCATACGATCTACGATGATCTCGAGGTGAAGCTCTCCCATACCGCGCAAAATGGTCTGGCCGGTCTCTTCGTCGGTATTAACACGAAGCGTTGGATCTTCTTCTACCAGCTTGGCAATGGCCATTCCCATCTTATCTACGTCGGCCTGTGTCTTGGGCTCTACGGCTACGGCGATCACCGGCTCGGGAATAAACATGTTTTCGAGTGTGATGGGATGATTCTCATCACAAAGGGTATCTCCTGTCTTGATCTCTTTGAAACCAACGGCAGCCCCAATATCACCGGCCTCAATGAAGTCGATGGGGTTTTGCTTGTTGGCGAACATCTTCATGATACGACTGATACGCTCTTTCTTTCCACTGCGCACGTTCAGCACGTACGAGCCTGCATCAAGACGTCCTGAGTAGGCGCGGAAGAAGGCCAGACGACCCACAAAAGGATCGGTCATGATCTTAAAGGCAAGCGCTGCAAAAGGCTCTTTGGGATCGGCCTTACGAGTCAGCTCTTCGCCGGTATCGGGATGCGTACCCTTGGTATCGGGAATATCAATGGGAGAAGGCAGATAGCGACAAACGGCATCGAGTGCGGTCTGCACGCCTTTGTTCTTGAATGAAGATCCGCACATCATGGGCACGATCGACAGATCGATAGTGGCCTTGCGGATCGCCTCGTGGATCTCACCCTCTGAAATACTATTGGGATCTTCGAAGAATTTTTCCATCAACGTATCATCATATTCTGCTACGGCCTCTACCAGTGATGCTCTCCACTCATTGGCTTCGTCGATCATATCGGCAGGAACATCGATCTCGTCGAAGGTCATGCCCTCGGTCTCGGCATGCCAGATGATCCCTTTCATCTTGATCAGATCGACCACGCCTTTGAAATTATCTTCGGCACCGATGGGAAGTTGCAACGGAACAGCTTTTGAACCGAGCATTTCCTTTACTTGCTTGACCACATTCAAAAAGTCAGCACCGGCACGGTCCATTTTATTAACGAATCCAATACGGGGAACACCATAGCGGTTGGCCTGACGCCATACGGTCTCCGACTGAGGCTCCACGCCGTCTACGGCAGAGAAAAGGGCAATGAGTCCGTCGAGTACACGCATAGAACGCTCTACCTCTACGGTAAAGTCCACGTGACCGGGGGTATCGATGATGTTAAAATAGTAAGGCTTGGTGTCGGCAGTGTTCTTGCCTTTGTCGGTAGGAAAGTTCCACTTACAGCTTACCGCTGCCGAGGTAATGGTGATACCTCTTTCTTTCTCTTGCTCCATCCAGTCGGTGGTAGCGGCCCCTTCGTGTACTTCTCCAATACGATGAATCATACCGGTGTAGCGAAGAATACGCTCTGTAGTGGTCGTCTTACCCGCATCGATGTGTGCGGCGATACCGAAGTTGCGTTGATACTTTAAATCTGCCATGATCGTTGAATATGATTTTGAGGCCGCAAAGGTAGGGGAAAAACCATAAAAAAACCCCGCCAAGGCGGGGTTGATAAGTTAGGAGGGGCAGGAGCCACCCGGTCTTTTAATTTTTCTTTCCCAAGGGGGCAGCGATCCCGATAGAATGCTGAAAATGATAGTTGGCTGTCTCAGTGGTAACGGGCACACGGTAAGTGGAAGTGACCACTACGCTGGCATCACCCAAAATGTTGAGCTTGAGGCCCAGACCGGCGGGCAAAAAGGCACCGTAATGAACCCCGTACTTATGAGCACCGACACCCAGTACCAAATAAGGCTGCACGTAGTAATCACTGGTGGTCATCATGGCATTGACCGTAGCGCTGAATTCCATGAGCGTACCATTTTTAGTGATGCTGCGCCCGGGCATGGGGTAACGAAGACCCGATATGCCCAGTGAAGCATTGAACGACATGCGGTCGCGCATTTGCTTGTAATAGTTCACGGCGAAGCCAGAATTCATTTCTGCCATGCGGGCAAAGGTCTTATCGTTGATCACCTGGTTAAGCGATGTGGAGCGAATGCGCTGAGCCGAGGCAAAATCGTTCAGGAAAAAGCTAAAACCGATGGACTTGGCCAGCGGCTTGCTATCCTGGGCCTGGGCAGAAGATATCAGCAGACATCCGGCTATGATCAGGTAGAGGAACTTCTTCATAGAGAGACAGTTTGGGTTTATCTGAGCAAAAATAACGGGTAAGTTCTATATCCTAAAATAAAAATATTTCAGTAAATCCAGGCCCTTGGTGCCCGGCTTTTGTAAAACCGGGGAAGGCCTTACCTTTCGGGATATGTTTTTGCAACGCATTTTACCCACGAGGCCCTTTACCTTGGCATTGATCGGAGTTTTTTTGATGTTGCCGTTGACCCCGCAGGCCCAGCTAGGCTACGAAAGGCCTGTTGTGATAGAACGAATGCAGGCATATAAACAGCTTATTGGGGCAGACCCCGATCAAAAGCTGGTCGAATTACAAACCCTCAACAAGGAGCTGGTCTACGACATTCGCTACGCCACTTCGAACAATTTCACGGGGCAAGCCCTCTACCCTCGCACGACCGCACTTTGCTTTCTGAGAAGACCTGCTGCGGAGGCACTGTCGCGTGTGGCCCATTCACTTCAAAAAAAAGGGCTGGGTCTAAAGATTTTTGATGCCTACCGCCCCTACGCGGTCACGGAGAAATTCTGGAGACTCATCGCAGACGAACGCTACGTGGCCAATCCGGCCAAAGGGAGCGGACACAACAGAGGCATTGCCGTTGATCTGACCATCGTCGATCTGCAAACGAAAAAAGAACTAGACATGGGAACGGGCTTTGATAATTTCAGCGATACCGCACATCATAGCTTTACCGACTTGCCTGTACAGGTTTTACAAAACAGAAAATTGCTGCGAGATGAAATGATCGCGCAAGGATTTGTACCGCTTGATACAGAGTGGTGGCACTATGCACTGCCCAATGCGGGTCGTTATCCCCTTCTCAATATTCCCTTTAAGAAAATAGAGTAGCAGCAACTAAGAGAGTACTCGCCCAATGCGCTGCTCGCGCATAAACAGATCGGCCAGCACGATCGCCGTAACAGCTTCGATCACTACCGGCACCCGAAGGGCTATGCAAAGATCATGGCGACCCTTGATCACGAATTCCTCTTGCCTGCCGCTGCTGGTGTTAAGACTGCGCTGCTCTTTTGGAGTCGATGAGGTGGGTTTGACCGCTACGCGAAACACCAATTCATTTCCATTGGTGAGTCCTCCTACGATGCCGCCGGCATGGTTGGTGCGAGTTGCCCCTTCGCTATCCTCGATGGCATCATTGTGCTCACTGCCGAACATCTTTGCGGCAGCAAAACCAGTGCCAAATTCAATGCCACGAATGGCAGGAACGGCAAAGACCGCATGGGCCAGCAACGATTCTGTGGCATCAAAGAAAGGCTCTCCCAACCCAATGGGTAACCCGTTGACCCGGCACTCCACAATACCACCCACACTGTCTTTGTTGGCGATGGCATGCTCGATTCCTTTTTCAACATCGGCGTGACCTCCTACTTCTACCAGCATTGCCTCGATGCGAACGGCTCCCACTATTTTTTTTGCAATGGCACCGGCTGCCACCAACGGCAACGTAAGACGGCCGCTGAAATGTCCGCTGCCACGATAGTCCTCGAAACCACCGAATTTTTTAGCGGCTACAAAATCAGCATGGCCCGGTCGGGGTATGCTGCGCTGTTTTTCGTAATCACTGCTTCGGGTATTATTATTCTCGAAATAGATCAGTATAGGGGCACCCGTGGTCTTGCCCTGAAAAAGACCACTTTTAAAATGCGGCGCATCTTCTTCTTTGCGAGGAGTGGTACCTGGCTGCTGTCCTCCCTTTCTGCGTTCAATATCAGCCAGCAGATCTTCGGGACCCAGCGGCAACCCGGCCGGACATCCGTCGATCAGTATCCCCACGGACTCACCGTGCGATTCACCAAAGATGTTAATTCTAAAAATTTGTCCGAACGAATTCAAAGCTTGCGTTAATTAAAGTTTGGTAAAGATACGGAGGCGCCCAACGAAGAGAGATCGGCAAAGAAGGCTGGATACGATTTTTTTATTGCATCGGCACCGCTGATCTCGGTAGAGCCATTGGCGGCCAGTGCCGCTACTGCCAGTGCCATGGCAATGCGGTGGTCACCGCAGGCAGCAACCGCTGCGCCCTGCACACTACCGGTTCCCTTCACGATAAGACGGTCTTGGTCATGTAGTATGGCCACTCCCATTTTGGCGAATTCCTGCATAAGCGTCTGTGCCCGATTACTCTCTTTATGCAGCAATCGGTTTGCACCAACAAGTATCGTCTCTCCTTTTGCATAGGCGGCAAGGGCCACTAAAGGCGGAAACAGATCTGGACACTCAGTGGCGTCGAAGTAAAAAGCGCGCGGGGTGGCAGGATGAACTACGATCCCTTTAGCCTCCACCGCATAGGCTACTTCGGCTGCATCGAGCGCTCGTAAAATTGCACGATCCGATTGACAAGACCCAAGATCGAGTCCGCGCAAATGCAGCGGCCCTGCCAATGCTCCTGCCACCAGCAAAAAAGAAGCGCTGCTCCAATCGGCTTCTACCCAAAATGTACGAGGTGAATTATCATTATCGCCGGCTACCGCAGTCGGGTTAAAATAAAAG
>DNMB01000110.1:5975-9553 GCA_003489485.1 Chitinophagaceae bacterium
TACCGTAGTCGGGTTAAAATAAAATTCTTGGTAGTTCTTGTTTTCGGGACAAGACAGTCCAAACGATCGCATCACAGAAAGTGTGAGATCGATGTAGGGTTTGCTCACCAGCCCATCCACGTAGATCGAAACATCTTGGGCTCCTGCGGCTGCATAGGCAAATAAAAGCCCCGTCAAAAATTGTGAGCTCAAACTACCATCGATGCGTAGATTCCCTGGCCGTAGCGGTCCTTGTATACCAATGGGCAACTTACCCTCGGTGGTGCACACGACAACTCCCAACGAGGGCAGCACCTTATCAAAAAAATCCATGGGTCTGTTAACGAGACTACCCTTACCGGTCATTGTAATAGGTTGCGACGAGCAAGCCGCAATGGGCGTAAACATTCGTATGCTCAACCCCGATTCACCACAATCAACAGTAAGTGGCCCTTCTATCTGAAGACCGCTACTGCCGATCAGTATGTGATCTCCCTGCTTGCGAACGGTAGCTCCCATCGCCGCTATCACGGCCAGTGCGGCTTCATCATCGGCCGAGGTACCCGGATTGCCCAGCAGGGTATCTCCTTTGGCGAGCAGCGCAGCCGCGCAAGCGCGTTGCATCACACTCTTTGAAGCAGGCACCAGCAGTGTGCCCCCCAGACGGGAAGGTTGAACGGTTACCTTCACGGCAGCTTTATAATTTGTTTTTCGAGTTGAGCGAAAGAAAGGGTATGCACGCTGGCACGACCAATTTTGTTTAGCAGTACATAGCCGATTTGATCAGCCTGCTTTTTTTTGTCCATGCGCAAGACAGCGAGTGCTTTTTTCTTGTTGTACTGCGCCTGCGTGGGTAACCCATAGCGCAGCAGTAGCTTCTCCATTCGCATGACCTCTGTAAAACCGAGGTAGTGAGCCGATAACTGTGCCGCCGCCATCATACCCAGCGAAATGGCTTGTCCATGAGAGAGCTCATATTGATTTTCGAGTGCATGCCCCAGGGTGTGTCCAAAATTCAACAGTTTCCTATTGCCCTTTTCGTGCTCGTCTTGTTGCACCACCTTTATTTTTAGCCGGGCGTTTCGGGCAATTAGCGTGCGAAGAGCCTTGGTATTTTTTTGATAGTACTGCAGCTCTCTTTTTTCGAGTGCGGCAAAAAGCGATGCATCCAATATGGCAGCATGCTTGATGATCTCGGCAAATCCATTTTGCCATTCATTCTTTGGAAGGGTCGAAAGCAGCGAAGCGTCATAGAGCAAAAAAGAAGGTTGACGAATGGTGCCAACCAGATTTTTATAGACGCCCACATCCACTCCGTTCTTTCCGCCAATAGAGGCATCGACCATGGCCAGTAACGTAGTGGGCACAAACCCAAAGCGAATACCGCGCATGTATACAGCGGCGGTATAGCCCACCAGATCGGTGACCACACCCCCTCCCACCCCTACGAGCGTGGTGGAGCGATCGGCCTTTAGCGAAATAAGTTGTTCTATCAACGCATCGACAGTGGCCTGCACTTTATACTTTTCGCCGCAACGCAGCACGATGGTATTCCACTTGGCAAAAAGAATTCGATGACGACGATACACCTGCTGATCGGTGACCACAACGGTACTACCCGGGTCTGTCAGCTTCGATAATTGTTCAAACGAGGCATTGAAATAACAGTCGGTGGCCCCTGTCGAAAATTGAAATCTGTTTTTTTTCATAGTGCAACCTATCAAGACCGAATTACCCTGCCGCATTGCCATCCAAAATATTTTGTTGATGGCCGATACTTTCCATATGCAAGGCATCGAGATATTGGGTAATGAATTGTCTGCTCAATTTAAGTTGTTCGGCGCGTGCCAGGGTGCGCTCCATGATCTCTTGCCATCGCCCGGCCTGTAAGATGGTAATGTTATTTTCTTTTTTATACAGTGCGATCTGTTCGGCCACCTGCATTCTTCTGGCCAGCAACTGCAAGACCTCTTCGTCGAGTTGATTAATCTGCTGACGAAGTTGATCGAGGGCACTATGATACTCGCTTGAATTACTATCATCGCTTCGCCATATTATGCGACGAAGCATCGCATCGAGTTCTTGAGGGGTCACTTGTTGGGCAGCATCGCTCCAGGCCTGATCGGGGTTAATATGGCTTTCGATCATCAGACCGTCAAAATCAAGATCGATGGCCCGCTGCATTACGTCGCTCAAGAGATCACGGCGACCGCAGATATGAGAAGGGTCATTAATGAATAAGAGGGATGAAAAACGCAACTTCATCTCAATGGCCAAATGCCAAAGCGGTGCGTTGCGATAAGGTGTTTGCCCAAAAGTGCTAAAGCCCCGGTGAATAAGACCAATTTGTTTGATCCCGGCTCGCTCCACTCTCTCTACCGCACCGGCCCAGAGTTCCAGATCGGGATTGATAGGATTTTTTATGAGAACCGGAACCGAAACGCCTTTTAGCGCATCGGCCACCTCTTGTACACTAAAGGGATTCACGGTGGTGCGGGCACCGATCCAAAGCACATCGATCTGGTGCGCCAGAGCCTCCTCTACTTGCTTTGCAGTGGCCACCTCTACCATTACCGGCAGACCGGTTTCTTGTCGGGCCTCTTGCAACCAGGGCAGTCCCTTTTTTCCAACACCTTCGAACAAACCGGGTTTGGTACGGGGTTTCCAGATACCCGCTCTGAGCAGATCGACTTTTCCCGTGGCTTTTAGTTGAATGGCAGTCTCCCTGACTTGTGCAGGCGTTTCAGCACTACAGGGACCGCTGATAATAAGCGGACGCTTTGACCAAATGGTTTCGAGCGAAGCAAGGGAATTGACTTGCAGTGCGCACATGGCGTAAAGATATCACTATTTGCGACGACCGCCACCTCCGCTCTCTGCGTCATTCATCCTAATGCGGCGACCTCTGAAATTCTTTCCATCGAGCGACTGTATCATTTTTTTGGAAGCGCCGGTCTCGACCTCTACCCAACTATTCATTTCGCGCATATCGATTCGTCCCAGCACGTGCTTGCTCAGATCGCTCATATCGAGAATGAATTGCAGAAAACTGGCCTTATAAAATCCGTCTTTGGTTCCCAGATTCACAAAAAGTCGCTGGTACGAACCGCCAGCCGCTGCACCGCGTCGGGAGCGGTCTTCGCGTGCACCGGTCGCACTGCTTTGCCCTTTTACTTTTCTGGATTCTTCGCGAACATTCAGATCGGCGGCATTTTCGTAGTAGGTCAAGAACCGATCGAACTCTAGTGCGGCTACGCGCTGCAAGATCTCCTCTTTTTCAATGCCCGCAAATTTTTCGCGAAGCGATGGCAGATAGGTCTCGTATTCACCGTGGCTGATATCGGCTTGCAACATCCGGTCTATAAAATGAAAGAATTGTTTTCGGCAGACGTCCTTTCCGGTAGGGATATCCATCTTATGAAAACGGTTATTGATGAGCTTCTCTACTTGCCGAAGCCGAAATTGTTCTTTGGGCGTAACGATCGAGACACAAAGTCCACTGCGGCCGGCCCTTCCGGTACGACCACTTCGGTGCGTATACACCTCGGTGTCATCAGGTAACTCGTAATTGATAACGTGGGTAATGCCTTGTACATCGA
>DNMB01000172.1 GCA_003489485.1 Chitinophagaceae bacterium
CCGGTCATTAATGGCGCGTCCTATACCTTGGTCAGGCAACCGTTGGCAAATGATCTGACGATACCCTTTGCGATCTATTTCGTGCAAACATTGATATAAGCGCTGTGCCGCTTCTTCTAGATGGCCTGACTCGCTAAGCAGGTACTGATGCTCGGATGGCAATACCGCATATTTTTTATTGAATAGCAAAAAGGCCTTGCCCTCTGCATCCATTGCATATGATTCGGGATGCTCACAAAGTATCGTGGGTGTCCTGGGGGCATAGTGTTTTGCGGTCATGCCCGGGGCCACTTGCTTTTCTCCTGCTTCATTTTTTACGACAATGGGTCCGACCAGCGATTCTATTTGCTCTGCGGTAATCATGCCCTGTCTGTAAATAACTACCTGTTCATTTTCAACTCCCACCACGGTCGATTCCAGTCCTTGTTCGCAGGGGCCTCCATCCAGGATCAGCGGAATGGCCGATCCGAAGTAATCTTCTACATGCTTGGCAGTAGTGGGGCTAATGGCATTATAAGGATTGGCGCTGGGTGCAACAAGTGGAAAGGGTAAGGCTTTTAAGAGCTCAAGCGTAAGTGGATGATTGGGCATGCGTATGCCGACTCTTGTTTCGCCTGCCGTAATGGAGAGGGGAACTTGATCTGATTTTTCTACCAAAATGGTCAGCGGTCCCGGCCAAAAACGTTCGGCCAGTCGTTGAAGCGGAGCAGGTAGATCGCTGCACAGGGTCTGCAGATCTTGGATCCGGCCAATGTGTACGATAAGCGGATTGCTACGGGGTCGCCCCTTGATGGTATAGATCTTTTCAATGGCCTTTTCGCTATACATACTGGCCGCCAGCCCGTATACCGTTTCGGTGGGAACGCAAACGACATTGTCATTACGTAGTAGTTCAATGGCTTGTTGTAGCTGCGCGCTGGGCATGGGGCAAATTTCAGTATAATTTGCTTACGATCGAATTGTTAATATTATGCAAGAATGTGTTCGGCTCTATTCTGAGCATTTGCAATGGCTATCTTTGCTCTACAAAACCTACACAAATGAATAAGATCATCTTTGCAGCTATGGGGCTTGCCTTTCTGTTTGGAACACAGGCAATGGCTCAGTATGAGTACAAGATCATTACTTCGGTAGAATCGATCGTGCCCATGGGCCTGGGTCGTTCTCGCGTAATTGAAAACAATGGGCAGGTCAATGCAGAAGAGTTGACCACTGAGCGTAACAGCGGAAATGACTCAAAGCAAGGAGGCATAAAAAGAGGCGACGTTAAGATCGATGAGCTCAGCGAGACCAAATTGCTCAATTTCTACAGCATGGTCGGTATAAACTTTCAAAATATCGCTTCTAATGACGCGGTGCTCACCTCTAAGATCAACAATCTGGTCAAGCAGGGCTGGGAATTGGCCTATGTAACGTCGGCCGTAGAAAGCGATGCGGGCAAGGCGGATGGCGTGGGTATTTTTATTACCCGATTCATCTTTAAAAGAAAGACATCGAATTAAGGTATTGTGTTTTGTTGAATACGATCCGAAAGTCGGTTCCAGAAGGGGCCGACTTTTTTTATAGGTAGCGTCGTGTCAGCAGCTGATGCATCAGTTGCATGTGGGGTATGGCCAGTATGGACAGGCCAATAAAGAAGATCAGCAGTTGGTTATCGTAGTTAAAGAAGAAGCTGATGCCCCAATAAAGAAATCCCATTATGATCAAGGCCAAAACAGCAAACGAAACCGTTTGCGTATTGATGAGTTTGCTGATCTGAGACCACCCGGTGGCGTTAGTATTCTTTTGAATGGTCGCAATGGAGAGTAGTGAATGCCAAATGCCAAAGTAGTAGGTAAAACCGGCCAAAAAAGGAAGTTGAAAGATGAGCAGCTGTGGAATGCTCAAGATAAGCAGCGAGGCCATCTTACTTCTATCCATATTTTTTTCTTTCACCAAAATAATGGCGCAGATCCCCATCAGTAAAAGGTAGACCCCCACATAATTTTCTTTTAGCCAAAGCAGTGGGCGGTGTTGACTGACTTGCTCAGCGATGTCGGGAATAAGCGTTATTAGTTCTGTGTAGTTCGCAAAGAGTAGGGCAATCAACGTACCCAAGCCATAGCAGACTACCGAGAAGTGTTTAAGCACGGGGTGAGGACTAAACTCTTGCAGATCGGTCTCGCCGAAGTGGTAAGCAGAGAGCAAAACAAAAATACTGGCGGCGGCCAGGGGCCAAAACCAGAGCAGTAAGAAGGCTAGCGACTGTGACACATAAAAGATTAGAAAGGTGCTTAGTTTGGCTTTGTTTCGTCCTTCTCCCGCAATTAAAAAATCTAATGCGCCGTGGGGTAGACCTACACTCACAATGACCAGCAAAAAAAACACCCATTGCCAAGAATGTGGTATAGGGCCTATCCAAAAGATAAGTCCCATGACCAGACCTGCTAGGGTCAACCAGCTTTGATGCTTTAAAATGGGTGTCATGAAAATAAAAAAAGGGGGCTGCCTATAGATAAACAGCCCCCTTGAGAAAAAGTCGAAAATTAGTTAGAAGAGCGGCTGAGGTTATAGATAACCAGACCGAATCCGATCTTGTTTACAGCATCACCAATGTTGTAGATGATGTCCATGTCAAGACCCAGATTGGCAAAACCAGCATACCACTGACCAGCAGCAGTACCAGCCAGGTATCCAACAGGATAAATGGCCCAACCTACCAATACGAACCATCCCAACAGTGAGTTGGCTTTGGCTACGGCAGGTCCAGCGCTTGCAGCCAGCTTCTTTACATCACCCATCCATACCAGATAAACGATGTAGAAGTAGGCAATAGCACTAACGGTACCCCAAAGGGTAGCATTGCTGTTGTCAGCACCCGCGGCTACCTCTCCCCAATATCCGGTCACCAGCATCACAACAGATGCAAGGATCAGATTCCACAGCAAGCCAATTTTGGCTCCCGCTTTTTTGGTGATCAGGTAAAACTCTACACACATCAGGGGTACAGTCAGCAACCAGTCAACATAACGGAAGAACGTTGGTGACTGTCCGGTTGCGATGGTGTAGTCGCGCATGTAGTAATAATGCACGGCTGCGATGAAGGTGATGAGTCCGGAAACCAGCACAGAAGTTTTCCATGCTTTTTCAGTGTTACCGACCTCAAAGAAGAAGAATACAGAGGCAGCCATCATGGCCATACAGCCAATGAAGAACGTAAACGCTCTGTAATCACCCGGATTGATCTGAGTGATGTCCAAAAGAATGGTCATAGCTCGTTGATTTAAGTTAAAAAATGTTGTTAAACGGCAAGCGTTATAAAGCTAAACAACTTATTTTTTATAAAGTTTAAAATGCTTAAGAATTCATCTTAAAGTTTTTAACATTGATTATCAATGCTAAATACATGTTTAATATTTTGAAAATCAAATTATTGCTTGCCCAATCACCCTTAAAAAGGTCAGGTTATGCACATCTTGCCCTGCGTATCTTGTATAAAGTGCCTTTTACGGGGTAGGGTTTTTAATGAGCCCACTCTTGCTGAAAATATGTGGTATT
>DNMB01000026.1 GCA_003489485.1 Chitinophagaceae bacterium
CTGTGTTGAGTCGACCGAACTGATCGTCGAACCATAGTTTTTTTGCCGAGATGGTAGACTTACCGGCCGCTTTTAACTTTACACTTTTAATGGGATACTTGGTAACCTGGTTACCTAAGCTGCTCCTTCCTTTTACGGAAAGGGTCTCAAAATTAAAATCGAACTCTTTGATACGAGCCGACGAACCGGGCGTAAGCAATACTTTTACCACTTCGGCCTCTCCATTAAGATTCACACTGAGGTAATGCACTTTACTCTTCTCATCTCCTTTTGTTAGATCGTACTCTTTGTCGCGGGTTACGCCTGTGACCGTAAAACGCTTGGCATAGCTAACCCCTCCCTTACCATCGGCGTAGATCATATTATAGGTAGTGCGCTCGTCATTCTTCTGAAAGATGGCTACATGCAACACATCCTTTCCGATAAAGGCTTTTTCTGAAACCTTTACCACCTTTAAGATCCCGCGACGGGTAATGGCAATGATGTCATCGAGATCGGAGCACTCAAACAATAGTTCGTCTTTTTTAAGACCGGTACCAATAAAGCCCTCTTCGCGGTTTACATAGAGCTTGGTGTTGGCTATGGCCACTTGCTTGGCTTCAATGACCTCGAACTCCTTTATTTCGGTACGTCTTTCGCGACCCTTACCGTATTTTTTTAGCAAGCCTTCGTAATAGGCTACGGCAAAATCAACCAGGTTATCGAGATCGTGCCGCACTTGCTTCATGGCCGCCTCCAGTTCACGGATCTGCTCGTTCAATTCGTCTATGTCAAGCTTATAGATCCTTCTGACCGGCTTTTCAGTGAGCTTTACGATATCTTCTTTGGTAATGGCCCTTTTTAATTTTTTCTTGAACGGATCGAAGGCCTCGTCGATGGCCACAAGAACTTTCTCCCAGCTGCTATGCTTTTTCTCGAGCTCCTTATAGATCTTTTCTTCGAAGAATATCTTTTCGAGCGAGGTGTAATGCCATTTCTCTTGCAGTTCGGCCAACTTGATACGCAGCTCTTGTTCCAGTAATGCCTTGGTATGATCTACAGAGAACTTGAGCAGCTCTTGTACGCCCAAAAACTGAGGCTTTTGATCGGCGATCACACAGGCATTGGGAGAAATGGAGATCTCACAATCGGTGAACTTATATAACGCATCGATGGTAATATCGGGAGAGATACCTGCCGCAAGATCGACCAATATCTCCACGTCGGCAGCCGTATTATCGGTCACTTTTTTGATCTTGATCTTACCTTGGTCATTGGCCTTTACGATTGATTCCATGAGCTGCATGGTGGTTACACCAAAGGGCACGCTTCGTATGACAAGGGTCTTTTTGTCCCACTCTTCGATATGGGCCCTCAATTTGACCTTTCCTCCCCTTTTGCCCTGGTTGTAGTCAGCTACATCAATGAGTCCACCGGTCTGAAAATCGGGATACAATTCAAAACGACGGCCCCGTAAGTGTTTGATCGCAGCCTCCAGGAGCTCACAAAAGTTATGCGGCAAGATCTTGGTAGAAAGTCCCACTGCAATACCATCGGCCCCCTGAGCCAGCAACAGCGGAAATTTCATGGGTAAGGTAACGGGCTCCTGTTTGCGTCCATCGTAACTAAGTTGCCACTGCGTGGTCTTGGGATTAAAGGCCACTTCGAGGGCAAACTTGCTTGGGCGGGCCTCTATGTAACGTGCAGCAGCTGCATCGTCTCCCGTACGAACGTCTCCCCAGTTACCTTGCGTATCGATCAAAAGGTCCTTTTGCCCCAGGTTCACCAACGCATCGCCTATACTGGCATCGCCGTGCGGATGATACTGCATGGCCTGCCCGATGATATTAGCCACTTTGTTGTAGCGACCATCGTCCATTTCCTTCATGGCATGAAGGATCCTGCGTTGAACGGGCTTTAATCCATCCTCTATGGCCGGAACGGCACGCTCCAAGATCACGTACGAAGCATAATCCAAAAACCAATGCTTGTACTGCCCCTGAATACCGGTATCGCCTGATTGCGCTATGACTGGCTTGTTTTTCAATTGCAAAGTAATTTAGAACTTATTGAGCGGAGTCGGTCGCATCTTTCGAACCAAAGGCCCCGGGCTGACGAAACTCCAGATCTTTCCACTGTGAACCTGCATCACCTTTCATCTCCAATACGCCCGATGTAACCAACGAACGAATACGACTCATTAAAAATACATCTCCTGTTTTATTCTTCATACGAGTCTGCAGCTGTTGCAGCAAGCGATTGGTCTTTTGCCAGTCACCTCCCACAAAACGGCTGATCTCGTGATCGTAGCAATTTACCTCTTTACTGATCAGCTTTTTACCCCCTTCGAGCCAGCGCACCATGCCGTTTTCTTGACAGAGTTTTTTCCACTCGTCTGGGTCGATCTCGAACTCGCTGAGTGTAACGGGGCGAGCCAGTTTTTTGGCCTTTAAAAATTCGCTGGGACGAATCTCACTTAAAAAAGAAGGATAGAATAGTTGACCTTTTTCGTTCAAAAATGGAAGATTGTTCATGTACAACACCATGATTCTTCCCTGATAGGCGCGTAGCTGTGGCAATAACCAATAATAACCAGATACATCGTGCTGGTTTTGCCCCATCCAGATCCAACACTCCAAATCGGGGTCATC
>DNMB01000214.1 GCA_003489485.1 Chitinophagaceae bacterium
CCCGTGGGCACGATATGATGAGTGGAAGCATTGTCTACCCACCCCTTAACTCATCACACGACGCATCCATTCTTTTTATTGAGACAAGTGGTTGTTTGCCCATGTGTGGCCATGGCACCATTGGCACGATCACGGTAGCGATCGAAGAGGGGCTGATCGTGCCTCACCATCCCGGGTCTTTACAAGTTGAGACCCCCGCCGGACTCATCAAGATTCAATACCGCAGCGCGCAATTGAACGGACGAACGAAAGTAGAGGCCGTTCGTCTTACCAATGTCGCCTCTTTTCTTCATTCGGCAGACCTGACGGCCCATTGCCCCGAGCTGGGCAATTTGGTCTTTGATGTGGCCTATGGAGGAAATTTTTATGCCATCGTGGATGTACAACCTCATTTTAAGGGGATTGAACATTACCGGGCCGAGCAACTCGTGGCTTGGTCCAGGTCGCTCCGAGACGAGATCAATCGACTCTATACGTTCGTTCATCCAGAAGATCAAACCATCAGGGGTTGTTCTCATATTTTATGGGCGGGTGCCGTGCTCAACGATTCCTCTACGGCGCGTAACGCGGTCTTTTATGGCGACAAGGCCATTGACCGGTCTCCTTGTGGCACCGGCACCAGTGCCCGTATGGCGCAGTGGTATGCAAAAGGGAAACTAAAGAAAGGAGAAGAATTCATTCACGAAAGTATCATAGGAAGTTGTTTTGTCGGTCGCATCGAAGAACAGGTCAAACTAGGTGCTTACCAGGCAATTCGCCCATCGGTAGAAGGGTGGGCGCGCATCTACGGATACAATACCATTTGGATCGATACGGATGATGACCCCTATGCGTACGGATTTCAGGTTATTTAATTTTAAAGATGAAAGTAGTCGTAATAGGAGGTGGAATCGTAGGTCTTAGTTCGGCCTTTTATTTACAGCAGGCCGGTCACCAGGTAGTGGTCATCGACAAAGACGATCTGTTGCAGGGCTGTTCGTACGGGAACGCCGGTTATATCTGCCCCAGTCATTTTATTCCGTTGGCCACACCGGGCATCGTGATGCAGGGACTTCGCTGGATGTGGAATAACGAAAGCCCTTTCTATGTGCAGCCTCGACTTGATCTGGATCTTATTCGGTGGGGCTGGCATTTTATGCGAAGTGCTACGGCCAAAAAAGTAATGGCGGCAGCTGTTCCGCTACGCGATATCTCCTTGCTCAGTCAGCAAGAGTATGCGCGTTGGTCCCGCTTACCCGGTATGAATTTTTCGTATCAGCACAAAGGACTGCTCGAGATCTTTAAGACCGAAGAGAAAGCAGCGCATTGTCATCACACCTTGCAGCAGGCCCTTTCGTTGGGTCTGTCCGATACCAAATTGTTAAGCCGCGCCGAATTGCAAGCAATGGAGCCGACCACGCGCGTGGAGGCGCTGGGTGCATTGTATTTTGGATGTGATGCACATTGTTATCCCAATCAGCTTATTCCACAGTTGATCGCTCATCTCAAAAATCAAGGGGTACAGTTCATAACCCATGCGCTGGTCAGTCACTTTGAGTCAGCGGGTCGGGCTATCAAAAAAGTAGTACATGCAAAAGGAACGGAGACGGCAGACCAAGTAGTTGTTGCCACCGGTTCATGGGGAAGGCAAACGGCCGCACTTTTGGGTCTTCGAATTCCGCTGATGCCCGGAAGAGGCTACTCTGTGACCACCGAGCAGCCGCAAGACAAGCAATTGAATTATCCGGCCATTTTGATCGAGGGCAGAGTGGCCATTACACCGCTTACGGCAAATAAACTACGTTTTGGGGGCACCATGGAGATCACACCGCATGATACTCCTCCTCGTTATAACCGGGTCAACGGAATTCTTCGCTCGGTCAACGAATTTTATCCCGAACTGAACATTGCTCCTCCTTCAACTGACCAGATCTGGTATGGATATCGTCCTTGTTCGGCCGACGGGCTTCCGTACATCGGAAAGATCAGGTCATATCGAAACGTCGTGGTCGCCACCGGCCATGCCATGCTGGGCTTAAGTCTTGGGGCCGGTACCGGCAAGCTGGTGCAAGAGATCGTTGATGAGCGGCCCACTTCGATGGATATTCGTCCCTTTGCAGTAGAGCGTTTCTGAGCATCTTCTTACTTTTACAACTTATGGGCTATTCGGCAACTCGCATTCCGTATCGTGAAACTGGGGCATTCTCTTCGCTGGTGGTGGATTATCTCGATCACCACCTCTCACTAAAGGGGTTTGCTTCGCATGAATTGTCTTTACGGGGTATTCAGTCTTGTATCGAAGAAAGAAAAGGGTTCGCTACCGATCGCCAATTGTTGGTCAGCCGACTGACTGCGCAGTATGAAGCAGTGGAGATGACCGAGAAAACAAAAGAGCAGCTTGCCTTGCTGGCTAAGCCGAATTGTTTTACCGTGACCACTGCGCACCAGAACAATCTTTTCAGTGGCCCGCTTTATTTTATCTACAAGATCTTGCATGCCATAGCGCTGGCAAAAGAGCTAAAAGAAAAGATATCCGATTGCGACTTTGTTCCGGTCTTTTATATGGGTACGGAGGATGCCGATCTCGCCGAACTAGATCATGTTCACCTTGGAATAGAAAAAATTCAATGGAGTACATCACAGACCGGTGCCGTGGGGCGCATGAAGGTCGATGACAACTTGCTATCCCTTATCGATCGTCTCGAAGGGCAGTTGGGCGTATTTCCGCACGGTGCCGAGTGGGTACGTTTACTTCGTGACAGCTACACAGAGGGGCTTACTATAGCCGAAGCGACCTTTCGTCTCGTACATAGCTTGTTCGCCTCCTATGGGCTACTCGTTCTTTTGCCCGACGATAAAGACCTGAAGCGATCTTTTACCCCCATTATAAAAAAAGAATTGCTTGAGCAGTTCGTAGCTCCGCTCGTACAACAACCTGCAGCGGCGCTTGCAGCAGCAGGCTATAAGATTCAAGCCACCCCCCGTGCGATCAATTTATTTTACCTGCAAGAGGGTAGGCGAGATCGTATCGAAAAGCAAGGAGATCAGTGGCAGGTTCATGGAACATCCATTCTATTTAGCCAGCAGCAGCTGTTAGAAGAAGTGGAGCGTTATCCGGAGCGATTTAGCCCCAACGTTCTGTTAAGAGGGTTATACCAATGTACCTTGTTGCCTGATGTGGCCTTTATAGGGGGTGGGGCAGAGATCGCCTATTGGTTGCAAGTAAGGGAGTTATTCGCCGCTGCGCATGTACCCATGCCTGTTTTGGTGTTGCGTAATTCATT
>DNMB01000044.1 GCA_003489485.1 Chitinophagaceae bacterium
GAGTGGAAACAGATATTTGTCGGGTGGGAGGAGGTCTTTGCCGAAAAAGGTTGGGGAACGGTCTATCTCGGTAATCACGATATGGGGCGTATGGTGAGTCGGTTCGGCAATGACAGTGAGCCTTATCGGGAACTATCGGCCAAGATGCTGCACAGTTTTATCCTAAGCATGCGAGGCACCCCTTACATATACAATGGAGATGAGGTGGGGATGGTCAACATCAACCTGACTTCCATCGACGACTATCGCGATCTGTATACTATTAATTATTATCATCAGCTCAAGAGCAAGGGACAAGATGCAGACGAATTTTTGAAAGCACATGCACCTATCAGTCGCGACAATGCCCGTACCCCCATGCAGTGGGATAGCAGCAATCAAGCAGGATTTACCACTGGAACGCCCTGGCTGAAGGTCAATGAAAACTATCGGTCATTGAATATTGCTTCGCAAGAGCTCGATCCAAACTCAGTTCTTCATTATTTCCGTCGCATGATGTTGCTCCGTAAATCATCCCCTGCATTGGTGTACGGCAAATTTAGCCTGGAGGATCCCTCCAACCCCCAATTGTTCGCCTATACACGATCGCTTGACGATCAACGATGGCTGATCGTCCTGAATTTTTCTGATAGGGAGGCCAGTCTGTGCACCTCGATCGATACAGGAAAATGTGTTGTGCGGATCGGAAATTATATGGATCCGGCTCCGATGCCGGTATATCGGCCCTATGAAGCGGTCGTTTACGAGATCAACTAATATTTATTAATGCTAAAATCGTTTTATGATCATTCGACTTCTGTATTTGGTTTTTCTTTTAGGTGTGACTACCACGTCCATCGCCCAGCCCAAAACGCCCGCCACGGGAGAGATCATGTATCATGTGTTTCAGCGCAGCTTTTATGACAGCAATGGCGACTCGCACGGGGATCTGAACGGACTTCGACAAAAGTTAGGTTATCTGAAAGAGTTGGGTGTAACAAGTATATTGTTGTTGCCGCTCTATGAAGCGGATTGTTATCACAATTACTTTGCCAATGACTTTGAGTCCATCGATCCTGAATTCGGGACCCTAAACGAATATTTGTCTTTGGTGCGTGCGATACATGCCCAGGGCATGAAGGTCTATATGGATATGGAAACGCAATACGTGACGGAAAAACATGCCTGGTGGCAAAGTGCTGTTGGTAACCGTGACTCGCCCTTCAGCGACTATCTGCTTTTTGATGATTCGGCTCACAACACTCCTGCCACGATGATATTTGGGTTGCGGGTGTTGAACGGGTATGATGGGCGGGTGATCAAGGTGACCACCGTGAATCTAAAAAGTAAGCAGGTTCTGGATTATAATCGCCGGTTGTTCGGATTTTTCCTCGACCCAAACCAGGACGGTCGATTTGATGACGGAGTAGATGGATTTCGACTGGATCATGCAATGGATCGATTGGATGACAAGCCAACGCTGATCGATCTATTTGCCAGTTTCTGGAAGCCATTGGTAGACGACCTGAAAAAGATCAATCCCGGGATCACCATCATCGCTGAACAAGCGGATTGGACAGATTACGGATTCGATTATTTCCATCGAGCCGGTGTTGACCGTATGTTCGGATTCGAATTAAGGCAAGCGATCTTATCGTTCGATAAATCACAATTGATCCATAAAGCGGATACCACGTTACGTCTTTGTCCGCCGGGTAAACAGCAAATTGTTTTCTTGGAGAACCATGATATCGATCGGTTGGCTTCAACGATAGAGGACAGATCAAAGCAAAAAGTTGCTGCGGCATTGATGTTTTATATGGGTGGAGTTCCGGCAATCTACTATGGGCAGGAGATAGGTATGCAGGGTAAGAATAAATCCTTTGGGAATACAGATGGCAATAACATTCCTGTTCGGGAAGCGTTCGATTGGTACCGGTCGGGTGAGGGGCTGGGAACAGCCATGTGGTACAAGCGTTCAGGCCCCTGGTGGGATGAGGTCAATAACAAGGCAAATGACGGTATATCGTTGGAGGAGGAAAGAGCGGATAGCGGTTCTCTTTTCAACTATTATAGGACCTTGATTCAGGTGCGTCAAGCTCATCCGGCATTGTCGGGTGGACAATACAGCCACGCCCTCAATGACAATGAACGGGTATTTAGCTTCACCCGCGCCCATGGTCCTCAGCGCGTATTAGTCATTGTCAATCTCTCAAACGAAGAGCAGACCGCTTCCCTGTTGGATCCGGTGCAGGTGCAGCGAAGCCTGTTCGGTTCGAGTCGATTGAAAAATAACAGGATTCGGCTGCTGCCTTATGAAGTGACAGTCTTCGAGTTAAAGTGATCAATCGTCTATTTTTTTGGGAGCCTAGGGAATCAGGCTGCATACCTAATACCAAGGCCTTTTACGTAAGAGAGAATTTGGGGTTGGATATCGGGGTCGGGTAGTGTGGTGCTGTAGGTTGGCATGGGTGCTTTGTTGTGATACAGCAGCTAAACTAAGATGATTGAGTTTATAATTATCAGGAACCTCCGCCAGCTATGGGTTTCATCAGATTACCATGAAAAGCAACGTCTGCAGTATTTGGTATTTCCGGAAGGAATGATGTATGACAAGCAAAAGGATGAAGTTCTAACCACACGCATTAATTCTATATTCGGTCAAATCGCCTTGCTATCAAGGACTTCAGGAAAAAATAAAAAAGGCAAACCAGAAACGGAATGCCTTTTTGGAAGTCATGTAGTCCCGACAGGAATCGAACCTGTATCAAAAGTTTAGGAAACTTCTATTCTATCCATTGAACTACGGGACCTGGCGATCGTAGCGTTGCTGTTGCGCGCTACAAAAAATAAAGAGCGATAAGAAGTGGCAAATATACAACAACGCAAGCCGCTGATTTTCGTAAATTGGTCTTCTAAAAAGTGGCGTTTAATTGACTGAGCAAGAACTCATAGCTGGCCTAAAAAGGGGTGACGAAAGTAGTTTTCAGTATCTGGTCGAAACGTACAAGGACCTTGTCTATAATACTGCCTATGGCCTTTTACAACAGGCGCAGGATGCGGAGGATGTGGCGCAGGAGGTTTTTTTACAAGTCTTTCGCTCTATACAAAGTTTTAAATCGGAGGCGAAGCTTTCGACCTGGCTATATCGGATCACGACCAGTCGGGCCTTAGATCTGATCAGGTCAAAAAAGAGTAAAAAGCGTTTTGGTATCATACAGCGGTTATGGGGCGGCGATGAGGAGGTTGCCCTTGATATCCCGGACTTACATCACCCCGGGGTGGCCATGGAGCAAAAGGAGGATGCTGAGCAGCTTATGAGAGCCATTTCAAAATTGCCTGATAACCAGCGTATTGCTTTTACACTTCATAAACTGGAGGGGCTTTCGTATCAAGAAGTCAGCGAGATCATGGAAAATAGCTTACCGGCCGTGGAGTCGCTGATGCACAGGGCCAGACTCAATCTAAGAAAGATCTTGGAACAACAGATTTTAAAATAAATTTCGAAAGTTTTATACCCTTAATACGTCAAAACTGTCTTGCATGCATCCCCAACCTAACGATCGAATTGAACAGATTTTAGCCAGCCTCGACAAGGCCCAACGCGTACCGGCACCTTCTTTTTTTTATACAAGGCTGCGGGCACGGTTAGACCAGCCACTGCAGGTCGAGCAAAGTTTACTATGGCTTCGCCCGATACCGGTGGTAGTGATGTTGCTGGTACTGCTGGCAGTAAACTTTTGGTTAATCAATACGCCCGAAGTAGCCACGGTTACTACTTCGGTGGCAGCCTCAGGATCGACCGAAGAAGAGCTGCAAACGCTTGCATTCGAAGACCACTCCACAGAACAGCATTTTGCGGACTATGAAATGATCTCAGACCCCAATCAAAAATAATTTTACTGCAATGAATAGATTTTCTCCCAGAGCACTCTCTATTGCAGTTATTTTGCTGCTGCTCATCAATACCGGATTGGTGGTCTTTTTGGTAATGCAAAGAAGCCGCTCGCATTCATACCACTCTTCGTCTCATCGACAAGATGCATTTGATCGGATGACTCGCACCTTAAACTACACGGAGGTGCAGAAGGAGCAACATCGTGCATTGCGAGAAGAACATATCGCTCGCATGCGACCCTTGTATGACTCTATTCGGCAGACAAAGGTCATCCTCTTTTCTAGAACGAGTATTGTAGAGCAATCAGATAGCATCTACATTGACTATATAAATAAAATGAGCGGGTGGCAAACACGCATCAATGAATTAAATTATGCGTACTATAAAAAGGTGCGTAGCATGCTCAGACCCGAGCAGCAGCCTCGCTACGATTCGCTGCTGATAAAAATGATAGAGCGAGGCCGAAGGGATTCCAGTCATTATCGATAAGCGCAACTACTGCCTGCATCGGCTGTTTCACAAAAAAAAGTGCGGGTGCAATACGAACTATCAGGCGTAGATCCGCTCGATGGCCTCTTTGTATTTTTCCAGTACTACTTTTCGTTTGAGCGACAACTTGGGTGTAAGCTCACCACTGTCAACGCTCCATTCTTGCGATAATAGTTCAAATTTTTTGACCTGCTCTACGGGGTTAAAGAATTTATTGAAGCTTTCAACAAGCTCTTTAAAATGCTCAAGTACGCGTGGATCCCGGATCAATGCGTTGGGATCGGTCGACGCAATACCTTGCTGACGGCCCCACTCTTGTACATTGGGAAA
>DNMB01000067.1 GCA_003489485.1 Chitinophagaceae bacterium
AATGCAGGACAGGTCAATGAGATCAAAGAGCAAAAAAAGGACTACAACAGCTTCTTTCTGATGACCCCTCCTTTGACCGCAAACGTTTCATTGCGCTTGTTGGGTGATGGCCGTAGCTGTTTACTTCCTCCTCCTCCCTACCTAGAGTACGTCGCTCCACCACCCAACGTTTGCTGATGCTCGTTTACTAAAGCCGACGGTGTTCATTGAACACCGGGCTTGTTCGTATCAACTTATCATCAACCAAACCAAAATGGGAAAAGTTAAAAGTCCGATTACAAGAATTTTAGATCTGGTCAAACTCGAAAAAGGCGAAATCTCAGCGATCTATTTTTACGCCATTCTCAATGGTTTGATATTACTGGCCGTACCGCTGGGCATTCAGTCCATCATCGGCTTCGTATTGGGTGCTTCGTTCAGGGCCTCCATCTATATCCTGATCTTTTTAGTGGTAATTGCAGTTTTGATCTCGGGCCTTATGCAGGTCAACCAAATGAAAATCATCGAAAAGATCCAACAACGGATCTTCGTTCGCTATGCATTTGCTTACACCGATGTCATTCCTCGGTTGGACCTTAAAAAGAACGATGGCGTCTACCTTCCAGAGCTGATCAACCGTTTCTTTGATACGGCCACTTTGCAAAAAAGTCTATCGAAGATCTTACTAGAGATACCTACAGCGACTATACAGATCTTTTTTGGATTGGTGTTGCTCTCTTTTTATCATCCCACCTTTATTGTGTTCTCGATCGTGGTGGTTTCGCTTCTCTGGGCCATTCTCTATTTTACGGGTAATCGAGGGCTGGAGAGCAGCCTGCGCGAAAGTGCGAGTAAATACAAGGTGGCAGCTTGGCTCGAGGAGATGGCCCGCGTGGTAAAAACTATCAAGATCGCCACGCTCAATGGGCTACACCTTAGAAAGACCGATGAGGCCACCGTACAATACCTCGATGCTCGTAACGAGCACTTTAAGATCTTACTATTGCAATATCGCACGCTGGTAGCCTTTAAGACTACCATTACAGCAGCCATGCTGATCTTCGGGTCGGTCTTGCTGGTCAACCAGCAACTCAACATCGGTCAGTTTATTGCCGCTGAAATTGTGATACTGACGATTTTGAACTCGGTAGAAAAATTGATCATCAACCTAGACAGCGTATACGATACGCTCACTGCTGTCGATAAGTTGGCCAAGCTTACGGACAAACCCGTTGAGCAATTCGGTAACATATTGTTATCCCCTAGCAATAAAGGTGTCAAGATTGAGGCAAAAGAACTAAAGTTCAGCTACCCCGGACGCCCCGCACTCTTCGATAATATTGAATTGCAGGTGGAGCCCGGTCAGATGGTATGCGTGAACGGAAAGGGAGGCTCGGGAAAATCCACGCTACTAAGACTGCTCGATGGTGCCTTCGCTGACTTTGAGGGCATATTGAAAATCGATGACATCCCGCTACGCAATTACGAACTCAACTCGCTACGCGCACATATTGGCATCGTATTGCACCAAGACGATATTTTTGCCGGTACCCTTTGGGAAAACATTACCATGGGCAAAGAGGGGATCGATATCAAACGAGTGGTGGAACTGTTGGATAAAGTGGGATTGAGCTCTTATTTTGCCAGCCTGCCTCAAGGGTTTGATACGGTCTTGGACCCTATGGGCCAGCGTCTACCCGAGCAGATCATTCATAACATTATGCTGGTTAGAGCGGTGGCAGGATTACCACGATTACTATTGCTTGAAGAACCCTGGAGTGGAATGGAAGACACCAACCGCGAACAAATCATCGCGCTTTTGAAAAGCCTTCAAGACGTTACTACCATTATAGTCAGTAATGATGAAGAATTTGCCGCTACTTGCGATCAGGTATTAAGAATGGAAGGTAATGGCCGATTAAAAAAAATCAAATAAGAACCTTTTTCATGCATACAGAAAACTATAAAGCCCACGAAAGGATCTACCGCTACGACCGAAAAAGTCGGGTACGTTACTGGTTCTACGGCATCTTGCTGGGAATGACCATTGTGCTTTTTTTACCCTGGACGCAGAACATTCGCAGCCGCGGGCTAGTCACTACATTGTACCAGGACCAGCGTCCGCAACAGGTAAATACGATCATTGGAGGACAGGTCATCAAGTGGTACGTTAAAGAGGGCGATGTGGTTAAAGCGGGAGATACCCTGATACAACTCTCGGAGGTTAAAGTAGACTACCTCGATCCGCAACTGCTGAACAGAACGATGGAACAGGTCAAGGGAAAAGAGCAATCCATCGATTTTTATGAAAATAAAGCCCAAGCGGTCGAAAAACAGATCGCTGCCCTAAACAGCGGACTTGCCTTAAAGTTAGAGCAGCTGCGTAACAAGGTGGTGCAGCTTCAATTAAAAGTACAGGCCGACAGCGCCGAAACCATCGCTGCCCAGAATGACCTTAATATCGGTAAGCTGCAATTCGATCGTCAACGTGCGCTTTATGATAGCGGGCTGGTATCGCTAACACAATTGGAACAACGCAACCAGGTCTACCAATCGGCGCTCGCCAAAAAGATCAGTGCTGATAACCGTTTGGCCAATACTCGACAAGAATTGACCATCACGATGATCGAGATGAACGCACAGCTGCAAGAGAACAGAGAGAAGGTGGCCAAGGCCGAAGGAGACCGCTTTCAATCGCTCACGGAGATCGCCAGCGGGCAAGTGGATGTGGCCAAGTTGCGTAACCTCTATGCGAGTTACAGCATCCGTAATGGCATGTACTACATACTGGCGCCCCAGGGCGGACAGGTAATCAGTGCCCGTAAAGCCGGTATTGGAGAATATGTAAAAGAGGGAGAGATGATAGTGGAGATCGTTCCTGAGAAGTTTGTGTTCGCCGTAGAGATGTTCGTGCGACCGCTCGATGTACCCTTGATGGCTCCTGGTCAAAAAGTTCGTTTTCTCTTTGACGGTTTTCCGGCTATTGTATTTAGTGGCTGGCCCAATGCCTCGTATGGAACATTCGGAGGAATCATTGTGGCCGTCGAGAGAAATATAAGTCAAGATGGAAAGTTCAGGATTCTGATCAAAGAGGATCCAAATGACAAACCCTGGCCCTACCAGTTGCAAGTGGGAGCCGGTGCGCAAGGGATCGCGCTGCTAAAGGACGTTCCCATCTGGTACGAGCTCTGGCGAAACATCAACGGTTTTCCGGCCGATTACTACAAGCCACAGCAATCCCCTGCGAATAAAGCTAACAAACCCTCTACCCCATGACGCAGTTTCGATCTTGTTATACGCTGATATGTTTGGGATGGATAGGGATGCTTTTCGCCTCCATTAGCAGTTTGGCGCAAGAACTTCCTTTAGCCTACGGCGCAATGGCTACCCGGACCACCCCTGATCCGATAGAAAAAACATTAGACCCCGACCAAGTCATGCAATTGGTCAGGCAGTACAATCCCGTTTCCCAACAAGCCAGCATTCAAGTGCAGCAAGCTAAAGCCAAGTTGTTGGCAGCCCGAGGAGGATTCGACCCGGTACTCTCACAGAACTTGGCAGAAAAAACTTTTGACGGAACCGCTTACTACGAATACAATAACCCAGAGCTGCTTATTCCCACTTGGTTCGGAGTAGAGGTAAAAGCCGGTCTCGAGAAGATCAATGGAAACCGTGTCAACACCAGTGAGACGGCTGGCACGAGTAACTATATAGGCATTAGTGTTCCGCTGGGGCGCGACTTACTGATGGATAAACGAAGGGCTGTTCTGCAAAGCGCCAAGGTTATGCGCGATGCCTCTTATGCAGAGCAACAGCGCATGCTCAATGATCTAATGCTGGATGTGCAAAAAGCCTATTGGAGCTGGTACAAGAGCTATCGAATTTTATCGATATTGGATGAGGCGGTGGTCATTAATGAAAAAAGATTAGCGTTTGTTCGTGGCGCTTTTAGACAAGGGGACCGCCCGGCACTCGACACGACCGAGGCCTTGGCTCAATTGCAACAGTTACAAGTACAGCAACAAGCGGCGAGGCTGGAGCTTCGCAACAACCAGCTGGAACTGTCAGTTTTCTTGTGGACTCCAGAGGGAAATCCGTACTTGCTTCCCGACGAGGTAAGTCCGTTGATAACCGGTGGAGAGCAGATCTTCGAAACGCAACCTGTTCCTGTATTGGATAGTTTGCTCGAGGTGGCCAGAAAAAATCATCCTGAGTTGTTACTCTATAATTTTAAACTTCAATCGCTCTCGATAGAAAAACAATACCGCTTTCAGCAATTATTGCCCCAAGCCGATCTGCAGTATAATTTCTTGCAAGAAGGAAATCGTTTTCCCAATATCCTCAAAGCCCCCTTTTTTGAAAACAATTTTCAGTATGGTCTAAAAATGAGCATCCCGATACGGTTATCGGCCGAAAGAGGAAATTATCGTAATGCGAAACTCGCCATCAATTCGGTCAGGCTAGAGCAAGACCTAAAGACCACGCAGATCGAAAACAAAGTAAAAGCCTGCTTCAACGAACTGATCAATTTGCGTGCGCAAGTAGCCCTACAGACCAAAGCCTACTCGAACTACTCGCTACTACAACGAGGCGAAGAGGTTCGTTTTACCATAGGCGAAAGCTCGCTGTTTCTTGTCAATGCCCGCGAGAACAAGCGTCTCGAAGAGTTGCAAAAGTTACAGTTACTTAAGGCTAAGCTGGCTCTGGCCGGTTACCAGCTTAGCTGGGCCATTGGCCGCTTATAATTTGTATCGATGAACGACCCGACAAAAAAATAAGCCTAGAATGCTAACGTAATCTTCGCTTGTTAATAATTGTATGTACATTACTCTAATTCCGTCTTATGAAAAAGAGTCCCACCTTTCGAGACTATACTAAAAGCCTACCCAACGACCTGACCGCAGCCACTGTGGTTTTTTTGGTCGCCCTACCCCTTTGCCTAGGGGTAGCCTTGGCATCGAATGCCCCTTTATTCAGTGGAATTATTGCTGGTGTTATCGGCGGTATCGTGGTGGGGCTCGCCAGTCGCTCCCACCTGAGCGTAAGTGGTCCGGCCGCCGGATTGACCGCTATCGTGGCCGCTTCTATCGCCATGCTACCCTCTTACGAGGCTTTTTTGGTGGCTGTGGTCATAGCCGGTATTTTACAACTTCTGTTAGGCTTTGCCAAAGCTGGTATCATTGGTGATTACGTCCCCGACAGTGTCATCAAGGGCATGCTGGCGGCCATCGGCTTGATCTTGTTGCTTAACCAATTTCCGCACCTGCTGGGAGATGACTCCCAGTTTGAGAATGATGAGGGGGTCCCCGTCAGAAAGGGAAATATCTTCTCAAACTTTTTTTATGCATTCGGCAATTTCAATACAACTGCCCTTGTAATAGGTGGAGCCGCCCTGCTACTTAACATCATTTGGGAAAAACTACAGAGTAGCCGTGGAGGTTGGCTCCGCTTTGTACCCGGCCCACTACTGATGGTCATTTTTGCCGTTGCGCTCAATAAGACATTTTTGGCCGGATTCGGATTGCCTGCTCTCGAGGGGGAACATTTGGTTATTTTACCCGCGGCTTCTAGTTCGACCGAATTCTTTTCTTTTTTTACCAGCCCCGATTGGGGATTGGTGAGCAATAAAAATGTTTGGACCATTGCCATAACACTGGCCTTGGTAGCCAGTTTGGAGACCCTACTAAGCATTGAGGCGGTTGACGAACTGGACCCTCTTAAACGCATCACCCCCACCAACCGCGAATTAAAAGCCCAGGGTCTTGGCAATATTGTTTCGGGCCTACTTGGAGGGCTACCGGTGACTAGTGTGATCGTTCGCTCCTCTGCCAATTTAAATGCAGGGGCAAAGACGAAAATGTCAACGATCTATCACGGAGGATTACTACTGCTATGCGCTGCCCTCATACCCGAGCTGCTCAATCAAATTCCAAAAGCGGCGCTAGCCGCAATTCTGATCTTTACCGGCTATAAACTGGCTAAACCTTCCTTATTTATTAGTTATTATAAAAAAGGATGGGATCAGTTTGCACCACTCGTAATCACTATCTTGGCTATACTAGCTACCGATCTCCTAAAAGGTGTTATGATCGGAATAGGGGTCGGATTATTGTTTATACTTCGTACTAATTTCAAAAGCGCCATATTATCCGTACAAGACAATAAGAATTTTCTTATTAGACTACGTTCTCATGTCTCCTTCTTAAATAAACCGATCTTAAAGCGAGAACTGGAAAAATTACCCGATGATGCCTTCTTACTGATCGATCTTTCGAAAGCTGATTTCGTGGATAACGACATTATGGAAGTCATCGAAGATTTTCAAAAGAACGCAGATACAAGAAATATTAAAATAGAGATCAAACAACATCAAAATAAAACATACTCCATACAGCATTAATTCAATCTTTTTTTTATGAAACCCTACGAAAAATTATTGTTAGAAAATAAGGCCTGGGCCGCAGAAAAAGTAATGGACGATCCCAATTTCTTTAATCGACTGGCCGATCTTCAGACGCCCGAATTTCTCTGGATAGGATGCAGCGACAGCCGTGTGCCGGCCAATGAGATTACCGGTACTCGACCCGGTGAGATCTTCGTACACCGCAATGTAGCCAACATGGTAGTGCATACCGATCTTAACTTACTGACAGTACTGGATTACGCCGTCAACCACCTGAAAGTAAAACATATCATTGTTTGCGGACACTATGGATGCGGAGGCGTCAAAGCCTCGATGACCAATCATAATTTCGGCATCATCAACAAATGGCTGCGTAATATCAAGGATGTCTATCGCTTTCATCGTCAAGAGGTAGACAATATCAAAAATGAGGAGGAGCGCGTGAATAGAATGGTTGAATTGAACGTACAAGAGCAGGTCATGAACTTGGCCAAGACCTCTATTGTTCAAAAAGCATGGAAAAATAGCCACTACCCCGATTTGCACGGTTGGGTCTACGGGTTAAAGGATGGCTTGATAAAGCCCGTATATGAGATTCCTGCCGGAACAGCGCTTGACCCCCTTTACGAATTTGACGATCTGTGAGCTAACTTCGCAGCATGTCGATTCAGGTCAGCCAATTGATCAAGCAATACGGTACGCAACGTGCCGTTGATTCCATTTCATTTTCTATAGAGCCCGGTGAGATCGTAGGATTTCTGGGACCCAATGGAGCCGGAAAGTCCACGACCATGAAAATTCTTACCGGTTACCTTTCTGCCGACGGTGGATCGGCCCGGGTGGCAGGAGTAGATGTTGCGCAACATCCCTTAGAGGCGCGTAAGAAGATCGGTTA
>DNMB01000030.1:0-414 GCA_003489485.1 Chitinophagaceae bacterium
CCCGAAGCCGATGAGGTCTTTGCCCAAAAAGGTGTGATCGTGATCCCCGATATGTACTTAAATGCAGGCGGTGTGACCGTATCATATTTTGAGTGGCTCAAAAACCTGAGCCATGTTCGATACGGCAGAATGGAGAAGCGTTTTACGGAGAACGTGAATAGCACCATTTTGAACCAGATCGAACAGCTCAGCGGAAAAACAGCCGATACCAAGGCCAGAGAACTCATCAAACACGGGCCCGATGAAGTAGATCTGGTCTATAGTGGACTGGAAGAGACCATGATCAATGCCACGCACGAGATCATGAACACCTGGAAAGAAAATCCAGCCATTCCCGACATGAGAACTGCCGCCTACGTGGTCGCCATCAACAAAGTGGCCACCATTTATGCCGAGCTGGGTATCTTCCCATAA
>DNMB01000030.1:779-3296 GCA_003489485.1 Chitinophagaceae bacterium
TTTTTTATTTGACCATGCCCCTACGCTCAAGCATCGATCAATTGACAGCCTGCGCCGGCCGAAATATGCCCCATCCCCATCGCTGACTTTTATTGGGGAAATAACTGCTGTGCTCTTGCAATTTGGCAACCAACTCTGTGCTACTGAACCAAGGGTAACGACTCCACACCAATGCTGCCATACCAGCCATTGATGCGGTGGCTACCGAAGAGCCGCCGATGGTAGAGGGCGCATCGCCACTATCAGAAACGGTGAGTGGATGTTTTTTATCGGCAGTCCTTTCCATTACGACCACAAAATCTACTTCGGGTCCGCTATGACAAGCTTCGCAAGCCTCAAACGGAGTGCCCTGTCTGATTCCGGTAACAGCCTGTACCTCGTTCATGGAAGCCGGAAAGATCACGCCCGCCCACCCTGCCGTGAAAGGCATAGAGGTGCCTGCAGCACAAAAAACCACCTTCCCCTTTGAACGGGCATACAAGATCGCATCCCTGATTTGAGAACTGACCGTAATTCGTCCCATGCTCATGCTAATGATCCTCACATCAGAGCGATTGGCTGCCAACACAAAGGCATCACTTACGCCCCGTACCTCGCGAGCAGCATCGATAAAAACATCTTCTGCTGCTCGGCAAGAGATCAGATTCACATTATAAGCCACGCCCACCATATTTCCGTCGGTGCCTCGAGGAGCAGCCAGCACCCCCGCCATGGCCGTACCATGCCCACAGCCATCCTCTGGTGTCTCAGGCGGACCCACGTTGATGATCCCCAACAATTGCTTTCGAGGAAGGGTCACGATCCTTTCTAGTCTCCTCTTTTGCGAAAGCCCTTGATTGAACTGCGATCCCAGGTTCTCTTGTTCGTAGCTAATACCGGTATCGATCAAAAAAACACTGATGCCTGCTCCGGATACCACCCGCCAGGCATCAAGCAAACCATGATGAGGATAATTCCAAGATGCCTTTGCAAATGGGCTGACCACACCGTAATCCATACCGGCTACCAGCGACAGATCGGGTAGATTGGCCGCACATCCGCTTTGTCTCTCTGTGAAAGACGAATACAATAGCGTCTCGTAATTCATCGGCTCCAGATAACGAACCAGCGAAGAATAACGAAGTGCCCGCATTGTTTCAAAAGATGTAATGCGAATATTAACGACAGGCAAGATATTATCCGGCCAGCGTTCAAGCCCGCTTCGCTCAACGGATGGATCATACTTTTTTTCGAGCGAGTAAACCAGATCGAGCAGCTGCTCTCTCACAGCAGACCTACCCTCGGGATCGTCCTTGTCAGACGAACGATCATCTATACTGGGGTGATAGCCCAATGAAACGATATGATCGGACTGTGCGATGGCGCTCCATAGCATTCTGTCGGAGGCGGTCCTCCACTCGAACTGCCCTATTTTTTTGATCTGTCCGGTAATAAAATAATTGATGGAATCTTTCGGCATCAATTTATCGGGTGGTGCTTGTACCGACAACTTGTCTACCGATTTCTGACAAGACCACAGCAGCAAACAGCAGCCGGCGTATAAAATAGATTTTTTCATAGAAAAGGTTTGTACCGGTCAAAATAGCCGGGAACCTTTTCTATTGCCAGTGAATTAAACGGCGAATTCAGGTATTTTTCTCAATGAGATCGCTTGTCTTCCATCGCGCTCCCATCCCATACAATGCGATCCATTCGTAATGAGCAGGTAGCGAACAGGAACGCTCATGTTGTAGCGGAGCAGTTGTTCAAATACGCTTTCGTCGAGAGCCACAGCCTGCGCCTTACACTCGATCATCATCCAGGGCTGGTGATGACGGTCATAGATCAGTATATCGAATCTCTTTTGTAAATCGCCGAGTGCAATGGATTGCTCTACGGCGATCAATGAAGCAGGATACTGGTGTGTTTCGATCAAAAGTTGTAAGAACTGCTGTCTGACCCATTCTTCCGGACTAAGATGCACCCATTTTCTTCTAATTGGATCAAAAACCTCTCTATTACCCGCTTGGCTTCTGGTCTTGGGTGTCGCAATGGGGTACTGAAGCTCGATCATGCTTCAAATCTAAATGATTAAATTTGTGCCATGAAGTCGAAAGAAGAGATCGTACAAAATTGGCTCCCCCGCTACACCGGGGCCCAGCTGGAGCAATTTGGAAAGTACATCTTGCTCACCAACTTCAGTAACTATGTAAAACTCTTTGCCCAGTGGAACGGGGTAGAGATTCTGGGCGCCGACCGCCCCATGCAGTGTGCCACGGCCGGCGATATCACCATCATCAATTTTGGTATGGGGAGCCCTACTGCTGCCACCATCATGGACCTGATCACGGCCATTGAACCCAAAGCCGTGTTGTTTCTGGGAAAATGCGGAGGACTCAAAAAAAGAAATAAGCTGGGCGATCTGATCTTACCCATAGCCGCCATTCGGGGAGAGGGAACCTCTAACGATTATTTTCCATCTGAGGTCCCTGCCCTTCCTGCATTCGCCTTGCAAAAAGCGGTCTCGACCACTATACG
>DNMB01000030.1:3687-7837 GCA_003489485.1 Chitinophagaceae bacterium
TGGGAACACGATGAGCCCTTTAAGGAGTACCTGCAAAAGATAAGGGCCTATGCCATCGACATGGAGACCGCCACGATCTTTACGGTAGGATTCTATAACAAGATCCCCACGGGCGCCCTGCTGTTGGTCAGCGACCAGCCCATGATACCAGAAGGGGTCAAAACAGAAGAAAGCGACAAGGCGGTGACCGCGCAGTATGTTGAAAACCACCTGAAGATCGGGATCGACTCGTTAAAACAACTGATCAACGACGGCATGACCGTTCGCCACCTGAAATTCTAGGCGTGGCCCTTGCCAGAAAAAAATAATCCGACGGCCTTTTTTTTTGTAATTTTGCACGCCTATAAAGCAGTCATGCTGACCCAACCCGGCGCCGTAAGGCCGGTGAGGTTCTCTAAGAATCTTGGCTTTTAGCCCGGGATGCGTTTGCAGACTTTTACCTAAACCCAAATGCATGAAGCTTTCGCAATTTCGTTTTGACCTACCCCTTAATCTGATCGCCCAACATCCGGCCAAAAAAAGAGAGGATGCCCGTATGATGGTAGTGCATCGTCATACCGGTGTGATCGAGAACAAACATTTTCGTGATATCATCGACTATTTCGATGATAAGGATTGCTTTGTGGTAAACAATACCAAAGTATTTCCTGCTCGCATGTATGGTCGAAAAGAAAAGACCGGCGCCAAGATCGAGGTCTTTTTACTGCGCGAATTGAACAAACCCAACCGCCTTTGGGATGTGATCGTAGACCCCGCTCGAAAGATCAGGGTGGGCAATAAGCTTTATTTCGGCGATCACGAAGACCTGGTAGCCGAAGTGATCGATAACACGACCAGCCGCGGCAGGACCATTCGCTTTCTGTGGGAAGGCGATGAGGAAAGCTTTCGTGCACAGCTGGAAAAACTAGGAGAGACCCCTCTTCCTAAATACATCAAGCGCAAACCCGAAGAAGAAGACAAAGAGCGCTACCAGACCGTTTATGCCAAGCACGAAGGTGCCGTGGCCGCCCCCACCGCCGGTTTGCATTTTAGCCGCGAGTTGATCAAACGTTTAGAGATCAAAGGCATTCGCTTTGCCGAAGTAACACTGCACACCGGACTCGGCACTTTTAGACCTATCGAGGTAGAGGATTTGAGTAAACACAAGATGGATGCCGAGTATTACCATATCGATGAAACGTCTTGCAAGGTCGTAAACCGTGCCAAAGAATACGGACATAGAGTATGCTCGATCGGGACCACCACCATGCGTGCCATGGAGTCTTCCTTTACCGCGCAAAAATTATTGAAGCCTTCCGAAGGATGGACCAACATGTTCATTCACCCTCCCTATGAGTTTAACATCGCCGATGCGCTGGTCACGAATTTCCATTTACCCAAGACCAGCTTATTGATCATGACTTGCGCCTTTGCAGGCTATGAGTTAGCCATGGAAGCCTATAAAAAGGCGATCAAAGACAAGTATCGCTTCTTCAGTTACGGAGACTCGTTGCTGATCATCTAACGGTTGAGCTACTAGAGCGTTAGCGAGAATTGATCGGCCACTTGTTGCAGGTCCTTTACAACAGAGGACTCAAGTGGAATTCCCTGCTTCATCCTGTGTTGCTGTGCCTCTCTTTCGGGATCGCCCGGAACAATTACTTTTTGCTGACCCTCAATGGAGGCGGCTCCCCTGAATCCGCCGATCCAATCATCCATGGAACGTTTGAACTCATTGGCCGGACGAAAAGCGTCTATGCGAAGGGCTCCCAAAAAATGACCGATCCCTTTTCCGGGCTGACGAGAAGGCATGGGAACATAGACCGGAAACGGAGGCACCCAAGGAGCATAATTGGCTCCGCTGAGTAGCGCAGAAAAAACATCTACGATAGCCCCTAGTGCATACCCTTTATGAGATCCGTGCTCGCGATCGCTTCCCAGCGGTAATAGGGCTCCACCCTTTTTTAAAATATGTGCATCGGTTGAGGCCAGTCCTTCTTTGTCTTGTACCCATCCGCTGGGCGTATCCAGATTCTTGCGCTGCAAGATCTCAAGCTTTCCGTTGGCGGCGGTAGTGGTAGCCAGGTCGGCGACAAAAGCAGGTTGCTCCCCCGCCGGTGCGGCAACCGCGATCGGGTTGGTGCCAAGCATCTTGTCGGAAGAAAACGTTGGGGCCACAAGGGGACTGGCATTGGTCATCGCCATACCGATCATATCGTGTTGCAAGGCCATCATGGCATAATACCCTGCGATACCAAAATGATTGCTGTTTTGTACACTGACCCAACCGGTTCCTACGTCGCGTGCCTTTTTGATGGCGATATCCATAGCCTCTTGCGCAACCACCAGCCCTAGCCCACTGTCTCCGTCAAGTACCGCGGTCGAAGGTGTTTCGTGTACGATACGGATAGAGGGAGAGGCATTGATGCGGCCTGCTTCCCATAATCGCACATATCCGCTAAGTCTAGCCACCCCATGCGAGTCGATACCTCGTAGATCGGCAGCCAATAAAGCTTCGGTAGCCATCTTTGCATGAGAGGGCGAACAACCCATCTTTAAAAAAACGGCTTCGGTGAAAGTCTGTAACCGGACAAAAGAAAACAGATCGGTATTCATGGTGCAAAGAAACAAATAAAAATGCCCCGGATGACCCCGGGGCATTGAAGATGAAAATTACTGAATGCGACGTGATCAGAAAGGAAGATCATCCGTATCATCACCTGCACCGGAAGGACCCGCACTGGCCGCTGAGGCGGCAGCGGACTGAAAGTTACCTCCACCGGTCGACTCACCTCTTCCACCCAATAACTGAATGTCTTTTACTCGCAACGAAAGAGAGGAGCCGGGTGTGCCATCATTTCGCTGAAATGACCTGGCCTCGGGTTGCCCCTCGACATACACCTGTTTTCCCTTTACCAAATACTGTGAAACAGCCGTGCGATCTGTCCAGTACGCGCAGTCGACCCACGTGGTCTTCTCTTGCTGGTTACCCTGACTGTCTCGATACTTTTCAGTGTGTGCCACAGTAAAGTTGATAACATTCTTTCCGTTGACGGTGTTTACCACACAGTCCTTTCCCAAATTTCCGATTACTTGCATCTTAATCATAGTGCTCGATTTTAAATTGACATAAATTGATTGAACGACTAAAATACTGCGATTCGTCGGGCTTTGCAATAGTGTGCATAACAAATTATTCCCAATTTCTTCCGCCTCCAAGATCAATGACCTGTCCGAAAAAGATCGCGTTCAAAAATAACTTGCTGCCTCCCAACCAATAGGCCCTGAAATTAGGATTATCGGCTATGTTGATAACACGGCCGCTACCCAGCGAAGAAACAGTTACTGCAGCCGAACCAGCTGCGGCCTCGCGGTTCTCCTTGCTCATCCAGCCACTTTGCATGGGCTGTTTTCCGTATACAAAAGGGGTCTGGTAAGGATTCTTGCTTTTCTCCATAAAGATCCGGTTGGCCTTAAAGAGGCTCACTTCATTTTGACGATAGCCAAAGGCCAGTGGATGAGATGGATCGTACGTGGCTCCCAAAATGGCGCCTCTTACTTGTTGCGCTCCGGCCACCTCATCGCGGGTATCATATGCCCTGAACTGCGTGCTGTCGGTGGCTGATTTAACCCTTTTGAAGGTTGCGTTGCTGATACCACTTTGTACGGCCCAATTTATGGCCTCTTCGAGCACAATAAGCGTGCCTCCCTGCTGTACCCAGGCCTTTACTTTTTCTTTATCGAGTTCACTGTAATTACCGCCTACCATTATGATCGCATTGTAACGATCGAGGTCGATCCTTTTTACCGAAGAGGGCTCTACATGCGAAGCAGGAATATCCATACGCTGATCGAGCAAATGCCACACCTCGCCTGCATCGGTAGCATTCACACCCGCTCCTGTAAGCAAGGCCACTTGTGGCTTTGCAAGGGTTACGAATTTAGAACTACCCAGGTCGACTCCCGAGGTAGAAAAGCCGGTAGTCAATTGGTGGATGGGTGTATGGTAAGAAGCAAGCAACTTGTTCAACAGCTCTTCCAGCGCGGAGCGGGTCCATCCGCTTTGCTGAATAGGAATAAGCAACGTACCGTATTCAAAGTGTCGGGAGGTGGCTCCCACCGCAATATCGAAGGGCTGGGTAGCCACTTTTACCATCACGCCCTTTTGCAA
>DNMB01000127.1 GCA_003489485.1 Chitinophagaceae bacterium
CGCCCTTTTTGTTTGCTCGATTATTTTCCGGACGACTTCTTGACCATAATCGATGAAAGTCATCAGACCATTCCGCAAGTGAGTGGTATGTACGGAGGCGATAGAAGTCGCAAGTTGACCCTCGTCGATTACGGGTTCAGACTTCCTTCTGCATTAGATAACCGCCCACTCAACTTCAATGAATTCGAGACGCTACTGCAAGATGTGATCTTCGTTTCGGCCACACCGGGGCAATATGAGTTAGAAATATGTGAGGGAGTGGTAGTAGAGCAAGTAGTTCGACCCACCGGGTTACTTGATCCTCCCATAGAAATTCGCCCTAGCAAAAATCAGATCGATGACCTGCTCGATGAGATCGATCGGCGTGTAAAGCAAGGAGACCGTGTTTTGGTCACTACACTTACAAAACGAATGGCCGAGGAGATGGACAAGTATCTGCATCGCATTGCCATCAAATCAAAATATATACATAGTGATGTCGATACGCTTGACAGAGTAGAGATCTTGCGCGAGCTTCGTTTGGGCAAGATCGATGTTCTGGTAGGGGTGAACCTGCTTCGTGAAGGACTCGACTTACCGGAGGTATCGTTGGTCGCGATACTCGATGCCGACAAGGAAGGATTCTTGCGCAACGAAAAATCACTCACGCAAACAGCCGGTCGTGCCGCTCGTAATGTGAACGGGCTCGTTATTTTCTATGCCGATAAGATCACAGAGAGTATGCAGCGTACCATCGATGAGACCGATCGTCGTCGGCAAAAGCAGATCGAGTACAATACCAAACACGGTATCATACCAACCACCATACGTAAGTCGGCGCAGGAGGTCTTTGCACAAACATCCGTATTGGATATAAAGGGGTACGATCCGCACCAGGCTGTTCTTTCCGGTGCGGAATCGGTATCGGTCTCTCAATTGCTCGAGGAGCAACCACAGTACACAACCGTACCCCAACTCGAGAAAGCTGTCAAGGCTTTTCGGAAAGAAATGGAAAAGGCAGCCCGCCAACTCGACTTTATGGAGGCAGCCCGGCTGCGCGACGAATTATTCAGACTAGAGGCCCAGCTGACCACTATGAAACAGTAGGGTTCTCGCCCGCAAATCTTACCTTAGCCCAATGGATAAAAGGGTTTTTTTGCTCGATGCGTTTGCGCTGGTGTTCAGGGCCTATTATGCTTTGATCCGCAGCCCACGGCTGACCTCTACCGGCAAAAATACCAATGCACAATTCGGTTTTACCAATGCGTTGCTCGATCTGATCAACAAACAAAAGCCGTCTCATATGGCGGTTTGTTTCGATACGGGAGCGCCCACCGAGCGACATACGGATTACGCCGATTACAAGGCTAACCGACAGGAGACGCCCGAAGATATCTTAGATGCGGTCCCTGATATAAAAAAGATCATCGAGGCCTTTAATATTCCTATTGTTGAATTAGATGGATTCGAAGCAGACGATGTGATCGGTACGCTTAGCAAGCAAGCTGAACAAGCCGGGTACGAAGTATACATGGTCACGCCCGATAAAGATTACGGGCAGTTGGTATCTGAGAAGATCAAGATCTATAAGCCCGCCTATGGCGGAAACGATGCCGAAATTTTAGGTCCCGCAGAAGTGTGTGCTCGTTGGAACATTACCGATGTATCGCAAGTGATCGATATGTTAGGGATGATGGGAGATGCGGTCGATAATATTCCCGGTATTCCGGGCGTAGGCGAAAAAACCGCTGCAAAGTTCTTGCAAGAGTACGGTAGTTTGGAAAATACGCTGGCCAATGCCGATCAAATAAAGGGAGCGATGGGCGAAAAGGTCCGCAAAGGAAAAGAACTGGCCGTCTTATCAAAAAAGCTCGCTACCATCATCACGAATGTGCCCGTGGCTTTTCACGAAGAGGATTTTAAGTTAAAGGAGTGGAATCGCGAGCAACTAAAAGAAATATTTTCTGCACTTGAGTTTCGTACGTTAGGTAAACGTTTACTGGGAGATGATTTTGTAGTGCCGCCCTCGTCTCGCTCCGTGGTAGAAAAACAAATGCCTCAGGGGGTGCAAACCGATCTATTCGGAAATATTATTTCGCCCGAGGTTTCTCAAAGCAATGCATCACCCTCCACTGCAAGCGCCTCTGCAGATCAAGAAGATCCCTTGCCTGCCGCTGCCGATAAGAATATTACGAATACCGTGCACGATTACCAGTTAGTCGCTACCGAGCAAGCACTGACTGATCTCATCACTCGTTTAAAAGCGGAGCCGGAAATTTGCTTTGATACCGAGACCACCAATATTGATGCTAATTTGGCCGAGCTGGTAGGGCTTAGTTTCTCCGTTGAAGCTACCAAAGCCTGGTATGTTCCCTGCCCGGCCGATCAGCAACATACACGGATATTATTGCAACGGCTTCTTCCTCTTTTTACAGATTCGAGTAAGACGTGGATCGGACACAATATAAAATATGATCTTCTGGTATTGAAATGGTATGGCATTGAGCTCGCGGGCTCCTTATACGATACCATGTTGGCTCATTATGTATTTGAGCCCGAAGGAAAGCGGAGCATGGATACGCTTAGTGAGAAATACCTTGGGTATGTTCCTGTTTCTATAGAGGAGCTTATCGGCAAAAAAGGTAAACACCAGCTTACCATGCGCGACGTTGAGGTCGAAAAGATCAAGGAGTATGCTTGTGAGGATGCCGATATTACATGGCAATTAAAGCAAGACTTTGTTTCGCGCGTGCGAAAGGCATCGGTGGAGAATATTCTTAAGGAGGTCGAGCTGCCATTGATCAGTGTACTTGCCGATATGGAATACGAAGGGGTGACCATCGATAAAGATTTTTTGCAAGAGTATTCCGTTTCGCTCGAAAAAGAGGCCAAGGTCGCCGAAGAGGCCGTATATAAAGAAGCTGGCGTTCGCTTCAATCTTGCTTCGCCCAAGCAACTTGGCGAGGTGCTCTTCGATAAACTTCAACTTGATCCCGATGCCAAGAAAACAAAAACGGGACAATACCAGACCGGTGAGGATATATTGAGTAAACTAGCGGCAAAGGGCCACCGGATCGCAGAAGATATTTTGACCTTTAGGGAACTGACGAAATTACAATCTAC
>DNMB01000021.1:0-2282 GCA_003489485.1 Chitinophagaceae bacterium
CTTCTTCTTTGAATAGACCTTTTTCCCAAGCCTGTTGGGCGCGCCGGTAGCTTTCTGCAGCAAAGGCATCTTGCTCTGCACGAGTAATGCCGCAACTAGAAGCACAATGCTCGGCTGCAAAACCCATGGCTTTTCCATCATATACATCGGTCAAGCCATCTTTGGCAAGACCGTCGATCAGCTGCGAATGTCCGTACTTGTTTCCCCAGCGCATAGCATCCGTATAAAAGGGAACATTGCTCATACTCTCCATTCCACCGGCCACTACCACAGACGCATCGCCCAGCATTATGTGCTGCACCGCCATCGACACAGCCTTCATGCCACTGGCACAAACCTTATTGACCGTGGTGCAGTTGACGGCGTCCGGAAGTCCGGCAAATTTGGCCGCCTGGCGTGCGGGGGCTTGTCCCAAATTAGCTTGAAGAACAGACCCCATAAAAACATCGGTGACCAGTGCGGCATCAATGCCGGCCTTTTCGATAGCACCTTTGATGGCCAATGCACCTAACTGGGTCGCGCTAAGACTGCGTAGCGAACCTCCAAAACTTCCCATCGGGGTCCTGACAGCAGCAACAATTACAACTTCATTCATAAAGCAAACAAATTAGGTGGTAAAGTTAATCATCGAAACGTAAAGTAAGACAGCCACTGACCGTGGTCATTGTCGTTCGGCAAGACCAATTGGATCTTTACCCTCCAAATCAGCATTTGATTGATTAATTTTGTAATTCCAACCAATCGCTCTCGAACATGAAAATTTTTGTGGCCGGCTTACCGCTAGACATGGATGATGCCGAATTAGAAGAATTCTTTGAAAAATTCGGCACGGTAGAATCCGTAAAAGTCGCTATCGACAGACAGACCGGTAAAAGCAGAGGCTTTGCCTTTGTGGAAATGCCTGTTTCGTCGGAGGCCCGAGAAGCCATTGCTACCCTCAATAACCTCGGGATCGGCAAAAAAGTATTGGTGGTAAAGGAAGCTACGGACGATCCTTCGCAACGCATGCCCGGACAACCCAATCGCTTTTCAGGACCTTCTAGCCGGTCGCCTCGTTCAGGCTCAGGAAGACCCCCCGGCCGTTATTGATACAAGATCGTGCAGCCGATCGCATCGAGCTGAAAAGCTGTACCCGGAGTTATCTTTTTCCCTTTAGTTGGAAGACCGTTCCAAAGAAAGCGTTTCCATTTACGCTTACCTTCCTCGGCACCTACTTGAAAAGGTATCGCTTCGGTTCTGCCATTATAGATGACCAGTACTTTTTTCCAACTGTCCTTTAGTCCGGTCGTGTTGATGATAAAAGCCACTACACCCTCGGGCAATGAATCAATAAAACGAATTTGGCTGGCGGGATCTGGTAGCTGAAAGGCAGCATGCTGTTTTCTCATTTCGATCAATTGCTGCACCATTTTTACATTGTCTTCGTGAGTGGTCTTTACGTTCCAATCAATTGCATTGATACTATCTGAGGCATTGTATGAGTTTTCATTTCCTTTTTTGGACCGTAAAAATTCAGAGCCCGCATGCAAAAAAGGAGTACCCTGCGACGTAAGCACCATGGCAAGCGCCAATTGGTGCATCTTCTTTCGCTGTGCATCGGAGTAAGAAGCCGCTGAGAGGGTAAGCCGATCCCAAAGCGTGTGATTGTCGTGGCAGTCAGCATAGGCGATCATCTGTCTGGGCGAAGTGGCATAGGGCGATTTACTGTAATTCACCTTACTGTAATCGATCTGCGGGTGTGATACCGCTCCCACCACACCAAATTGCACAGAGGCTTTGTTTTTGTTAAAGGCACCGCTCACAAATCCCGGCTGATGATGATCAAATACCGATCCTTTCAGCCCATCTCTGAACTCATCGCCGAATACAGCGATCTTGTCCAATCTGTTTACTTCACGCTTGATGGCTCTTATTGAATCAGGAAGCGGAGAGGATCCGGCCGTCCAGCCCTCTCCATAAAGAAGCAGATCAGGACGGTAGCGCCGCAGTGTACGGGCGATCTCGTTCATGGTTTCGATATCATGAATGCCCATTAGATCAAAACGAAATCCATCCAGCTGATATTCCTTAACCCAGAACAACAGCGATTCGAGCATAAATTTCTTGAACATGGGTTTTTCGCTCGCCGTCTCGTTGCCACAGGCCGAGGCATTCGAAAATTTTCCATCGGAGGTACGGCGATAATAATACCCCGGCACCAATTGCTCAAAATTCGAAGTCTCGGTAAGACCGGTATGGTTGTACACCACATCCATCACGACCTTTAAGCCCTTTTGATGGAG
>DNMB01000021.1:2654-4572 GCA_003489485.1 Chitinophagaceae bacterium
GTGGCATAGGTTCCCTCGGGTGTGTTGTAATGCAAGGGATCGTATCCCCAATTATAGGGTGGATGAGCCACCGACTCGTCGCTGGATCTGAAATCAAAGAATGGAAGCAGATGAATATGTGTTACGCCCAACTCGGTCAGATGATCGAGTCCTGTAGAGGCACCATATTTATTCTTTGTTCCCGTTTCGGTAAGTCCCAGATATTTTCCTTTGTTAGTAACACCCGAACTGGCATCCATACTGGCATCTCTTATGTGCAATTCGTAGATGATGACCGGAGCATCGGCCTTTCCGATAGGTAGCTGATCGCGTTTCCATCCCTTCGGATCGGTCTTTTTAAGATCGATCACCGCAGCCCTTATTCCATTTATTCCCGTAGCGATGGCATAGGGATCGGATACCTCTGCCGACCAGACATCTCCCAATGCAGTAGCATTCTGAACTTGGTAGGTGTAATAGAATCCCTCACAATTTTCCTCGACAGTAGCCTGCCAGCTACCCCCTGAACCCGGCATCATTTCGATCAACCGGGCCTGCCCTCCTGTTGACGCCGTATATAACCGTAGACGGGCCTGTTTTGCCAACGGCGCCCATACTTTGAAGGTGGTGGCGGCAGCACTATACGTGATGCCCAGATCGCTTTGTTCGTAGGTGGGCCATTTTTGATCTTGTACGACTTGTGCGATTAATGAAGTGGCAAAGAAGAAAGAGATCATCGGTAGCCAGTGCAAAGAAGAGGATAAACAACGCATGGATTAAATGGTAAATTGATTTATATTGTCGTTCCTTATTAGAACAACCATGGCAGAATTGCAAATTAAGAAAAAAGCAAAGCGCTACGATGCAGTAATTGTTGGCTCCGGTGCCGGAGGAGGCATGGCAGCCTATGTGCTGGCCAAGGCTGGCTTAAAGGTCTGTCTGCTCGAGGCAGGACACAACTACGATCCACAAAAAAACATAACGCAACTCAAAAACCCCTGGGACTCCCCCCGACGGGGAGCCAGTACCTCGCATAGGCCTTTCGGTGATTTCGATGCTTGTTATGGCGGTTGGAAAATAGAAGGAGAACCATTTTCTACCGAATCTGACACCGATTTTATGTGGTGGAGGGCGCGTATGCTGGGCGGCAGAACCAATCATTGGGGTCGCATCTCACTTCGTTTTGGCCCGAAAGACTTTAAACGAAGAAGCATTGATGGGCTCGGTGATGACTGGCCCATAGGGTACGAAGACATCAAGCCTTATTATGATAAGATCGATCAGCTGATCGGCATCTTCGGAACCAACGAAGGACTGGACAATGATCCGGACGGATATTTTCTTCCACCTCCCAAACCTCGTTTGCACGAGTTGATGATCCGTAATGGCGCGCAGCAAAGTGGCGTCAAGGTCATTCCCTCTAGACTATCGATCTTGACCAAGAATATTCCTAACGATGCCGGACGCGGTGTTTGTTTTTACTGTGGTCAATGTAATCGCAATTGCAGTATGGCCAAAGCCGACTTCTCTTCTACCAACGTGTTGATCTACCCTGCCCTGCTTACGGGCAATATAGATCTGGTTACCAATGCCATGGTGCGAGAGGTACAAACCAATCAAGAAGGTCTTGCCACCGGCGTTTCGTACATCAATAAATTAGACAAGCAAGAATACCAGGTAGAGGGCCGGGTCGTGATCTTGGCCGCCAGTGCCTGTGAGAGCGCAAGACTACTGTTGAACTCCGTTTCGAAGCGACATCCCAATGGCCTTGCCAATAGCAGCAATGTAGTGGGCAAATACTTGCATGACTCTACCGGTGCCGCCATGGGTGGCATTCTCCCCTCTTTGTTTGGCAGAAAGCGTTATAACGAGGACGGTGTGGGCGGTGCACATATTTATTCTCCGTGGTGGCTAGACAATAAAAAATTAGATTTTCCAA
>DNMB01000021.1:4881-5370 GCA_003489485.1 Chitinophagaceae bacterium
AAAAATTAGATTTTCCAAGAGGCTACCATATCGAATACTGGGGCGGCATGAGTCAGCCCTCTTATGGATTTAACTGGGGAATCGAAAACCTCAACGGTAAATACGTTGTAAAAGGAAAAAAGAAAGAAGCCGGCGGCTACGGCGCCTCCCTCAAAGAAGACTATCGTTATTTCTATGGCTGTGGCGTGGGGATGGCGGGTAGAGGCGAAGCCATTCCTCTCGAATCGAACTACTGCGCCATCGATCCTGGCAAGGTCGATCAATATGGCATCCCCGTATTGAAGTTTAACGTCAAATGGAGCGAGCACGAGATCAACCAGGCCCGTCACATGAAAGAAACGTTCAAAGAGATCATGCACAATATGGGTGCCATCATCACATGGGGTGGCGACGATGATGCCTCTAATCAATGGGGACTCAGCAAACCCGGCGAAATTATTCATGAGGCCGGCACGGTCAGAATGGGAAATGATCCCAAAAGGTCTGCCT
>DNMB01000015.1:0-2941 GCA_003489485.1 Chitinophagaceae bacterium
GAGCGCTTGCTCGGCAAGGCCGGACTGATGGCCGTGCGTAAGTTTTTTGGTGTAATTTTGCTGGCTATTGCCGTTAAGATCTTTGCCACCAATGCAACAGGTCTTTTTCGGTAGCCGGCCTCGTAGTACAATGGATAGTATAAGAGTTTCCGAAGCTCCAGATACAGGTTCGATTCCTGTCGAGGCTACTTATTATTTCGGAAAATAATAATGATCTTAAAGAATAATAGTAAGACTATTAAAACTCCATCAACTCTGCCCTCAAGCCATTACAATAAGTATAACTCTTTGAAAATGTGCATAGTCAGGCCTATTGACATAATTACCATCATGCTTTATCTTTGTCTAAGTGAATATAAAATATGAACTACAAAATATCATTTCAGGAGTTGGCAAGCATACAGAAGAGGATCTTATCAAAGCAGCAGCCCACCACCTTAGAAAAAGCGAGGAGGCAAGTAGAGTTGCTCAAAAGTCGGAGTTCACAAAAGAGCAGGAAACAAAGAAGTTAATCAATTGGATCGATTCTCAGCATTTGTGGTTTACCGAACATGACGAAAATAGATTCATTGCCCGTGGGGCAGAACAAAGAGTATACCTCCATCAAGATGAACGATTCGTATACAAACTGAACGACTCAATTTTTTATCGGTTTTGGCTTGATTATTTTTACAGCCTCTTAATTCATAACTACTTTTTCCCAACCACTGCCTACCAGATAATTGGATTTATTCAAGAGGAAGAGGTACTACATGCGGTGGTAAAACAACCCTTCATTGAGATAACAGAAAACACGAATATTGAATCAGTCCGAAAATTTCTTACCGATAATGGATTTCAGCTAAAGAAGAATAATGACTATTTTAACCCTGGCATAGGCCTAATACTAGAAGACTTACATGATGAAAATGTACTAACGAATAATAGTGTGCTCTTTTTCATTGATACTGTCTTTTATCTGGAAAAATCCTTTTTCAGTAAATGACATTTAAACATACACATACTCAAAATTCGATCAGAGCTGACAAATGAGCCCTAACTTCGTTAGAACAAACTACAATTAAGTATACATGACCGTTCAACCAGTTTAATGGCAGGGAAGCTATCAATACTCATTCAGCCATTTACCCAACGCTTGCGCCGCAGAAGGTTTCATTTTTTTTTAACCCTGATCAAAGACCTTCCCCGCCCCCTCACTATTTTAGATATTGGTGGCACCGAAGCCTATTGGGAACAAGTAGGTCTCAATGAAGAGGGCCTTCGAATTATTTTACTAAATCTAGAAGAAACCAAGGTCAATGATCCAAAAATATTCAGCTCAATCGCCGGCAATGCCACCGATCTGAGTGCCTGGCCCGACCAATCGATCGACCTTGTTTTCTCAAATTCTGTGATAGAGCATCTATTTACAAAAGAAAATCAATGCCAAATGGCATTAGAAGTAAGAAGGGTTGGCAGATCTTACTTTATTCAAACACCCAATTATTACTTTCCTATTGAACCTCACTGGCTATTTCCGTTTTTCCAATTTCTGCCACGTAGCTGGCGAATAGCCTTAACTAGATGGGGAGCCTGGGGGCATATGCCAAAACTCCCTGATCCCAAAGAAGCCGCCACGTTGGTTGATGAGGTAAAAATGCTAAGACCGAGTGAAATGAAAGCTCTTTTTCCATCTGGCTCCCTGTATTATGAGAAGTGGTTGGGGATGACGAAGTCGGTATCTTCATACTATATAAAAAAGTAATGTTTTTCTACTGGGCATACGGAATGAATATTGAATCGGAGATGGAATTCCCTGAAATGCTCCCTTATAAGGGGGAATCGATCGATTTGCGCATCCGGTTGGGAAAAGCCCCTGCCTCCATCCCCGACCCACCCCTAAAAGAAGTGGGAAGTATGCAAATGAGTGCAAACCACTACCGCCTGGAACTACCCATCTGCACTTATTACGTAAAAGAGGGAAAAGAGATCACGATTGATATCAAACCCAATGCAGACGATAAGTCGCTTCGCTTGTTCTTACTATGCAATGCCATGGCCGCGGCGCTGCACCAAAGAAACCAAGTGGCCCTACATGCAGGAGCGATCGTAACCGATAAAGGGCTGGTGTTGGTATCGGGGCATTCCGGGGCGGGTAAATCAACAACGATCAGCGCACTACGACAAAAAGGATACGCCGCCTTTGCTGATGATGTGGTGATTATTTCGCTGCAAGAAGAAAAAATCGTAGGTATTGCCAGTTATCCAATCGTAAAACTATGGCAAGACAGCATCGATAAACTCCAAGTAGACGGCATTAGCGAAGAACAGCGAATCAGAGAACAGATTCCAAAATACGTTCACTCCTTTCACCAAGAGTTCAGCAAAGAGCCTACTGCCATCAAAGAAATATTCTTTCTGGAAAAAAAACCCGGCGGTGCTGCCCCTACCATCGAACCATTGCTGGGGGTGCGTGCATTTGGCTATCTTAAAGAGGGACTTTACCAGACCTCAACAGCTAATACGCCGGCCTACGCTCACTACTTATTTGAATTACTATCGGCCATTGCAGAAAAGGTTCCACTTAAGCTTATCACAAGAAGTGAATCTGCCAACTCAATAGAAGAGGTAACTACCTTCATTACAAAAAACATCCGTTGATACTATAACTGGAAAGGTCAGCCCGGTATCCGGTAAGAATGTATGACCCGCAAGAGGTCCAAGCATGTCCTTGCAAGGGCCCAGCCTCTTGCTTTTTAAAGCCCACAAACAGCAACATGGGAATCTGCCTTCTTCTAAGCATAATACGAGCGGTAAGCGCTTGCGTGTAACACTCCGTGTTCCAAGGAACATAGCGATGACAGCGAGAAAGGGCCAATTTTACAGCGCGAAGTGTGGTAAGTTGATCCGCACTTGGATCACTGATCTGATAATGGAGATCAACCGGCTTCCCCATCCAATG
>DNMB01000015.1:3332-3653 GCA_003489485.1 Chitinophagaceae bacterium
GCTTCTCCAAAGATCAGTAAAGAAAAAAACCTATTCTTCAATCAAAAGCATTTTTTTTGCCTCGAGCATTGCCAAAAAATGCTGCACTTCGGCTTTGCAAGTATCTTCTTCCACCTCATAGCGATCCAATAGCTGGCGAACGATGGTGGTACCAGTACTGGGAGCTTCGAGCAATTCCCAAATGGCAGTACCCACTTTGTTGATCCCAAAATAATCACCCGTTTGCTTATCCATCAAAACAGTCTCGCCAGCCAGGTGGCTGATCAAAAACCGATCGGTTACACGAGTATATATCTTCTCTTGCATGCAATAAAGATAGGG
>DNMB01000053.1 GCA_003489485.1 Chitinophagaceae bacterium
CTACTCTTGCTGAAGTCCGCCGATCATGCCTAAGAAGGAAGTACCCGTACTTTATCTGTCTCGTTATTTACCCGCCGGCACCGAAGCGTTGGTCATGCATTATCTCGAGCACTATCGTGTGCATCTCACCATTACCAAGAAAAGACAAACACTGCTCGGTGATTATCGCCATCCGGTGCCGGGTCGCTCGCATCGTATTAGCGTTAACGGTAATCTTAACCCTTACGCTTTTTTAATTACGCTGTTGCACGAACTGGCCCACCTGATCACATTCGAGCAATTTGGTCCGCGGGTGTCGGCCCACGGTGCACAGTGGAAGAAGTGTTACGGTGTTTTGTTAACCGAACTGCTGAGCCAGGTTGCCTTACCCGCCGAGCTGCAAGTAGAATTAAAGAGATCGCTCAAAAATCCGGCCGCCAGCAGCTGCGCGGAAGAGTCGTTGATGCGGGTACTCAAAAAATATGATGCCCCCAAGGCAGGTGGTTGCTTGCTCGAGCAATTGCAGCAAGGAGAATCTTTTAAAATAGCCGATGGCCGCGTTTTTGTAAAAGGGGAGAAGCTGCGCAAGCGATACAAATGCCTTGAACAGCGCAGCGGCGCGCTTTATTTATTCTCTCCGATCTATGAAGTAGAGCGGTTGGTTGGTTAAGCCACTGCTTTTTTAACCAGGTCGGCGGCTTCGCTAAGCAAAATGGCCGATTGTACCTTGAGACCGCTTTCATCAATCAGCTTTTTGGCCTCGGTAGCGTTGGTTCCCTGCAATCTTACGATTATAGGAATATTGATATTGCCAAGGTTCTTGTACGCATCGATCACACCTTGTGCTACCCGGTCGCAACGAACGATTCCGCCAAAAATATTGATGAGGATCGCTTTTACCGCGGGGTCTTTTAAGATGATCTTAAAGCCTGCCTCTACTGTTTGCGCGTTGGCGGTTCCACCCACATCTAAAAAGTTGGCAGGCTCTCCGCCACTCAGTTTGATCATGTCCATCGTTGCCATGGCCAATCCGGCACCGTTGACCATGCAGCCCACGTTGCCATCGAGTTTTACAAAATTCAGATTGTACTCTCCGGCCTCTACTTCGGTGGGATCCTCTTCGGTCACATCGCGCTGTGCTGCCAGATCGGGATGACGGTTCAGTGCATTGTCGTCCAAATTCATTTTACAATCGACCGCAACGATCTTATCGTCGGCTGCCTTAAACAGCGGATTGATCTCGAGCATAGAGCAGTCCAGTCCTACGTAGGCATTGTACAAATTGGTCACGAACTTGACGGCATTTTTAAACGCGTCGCCGCTCAGCCCCAGGTTAAAGGCGATCTTTCTGGCCTGAAAGCCCTGCAGTCCGCCGCCAGGGTGTACCCACTCCTTAAAGATCTTGTCGGGGGTGTTGTGAGCGACCTCTTCGATATTCATTCCGCCCTCTGTACTATACATTATTACATTTTGACCTTTGCTTCTGTCGAGCAAAATGGAGAGATAGAATTCTTTTCTTTCGCTGGGTCCGTCGTAGTACATGTCTTGCGCCACTAATACTTTACCCACTTTTTTTCCGGCAGGGCCGGTTTGTATGGTAACGAGGGTCCCTCCCAATATTTTTTCCGCAAAGCCGGTAATATCTTCTGCAGACTTGCCCACTTTTACTCCGTTGATACCGGTCTCTTGAATGGTGCCTTTTCCTCTACCGCCGGCATGGATCTGTGCCTTGACCACGGCAAACGGACTTCCGAAGGTCGACTTGATCTTTTCGTAGGCCGACTGGGCTTCTGCCACAGTGGTGCAGGCGTATCCTTCCTGAACGGGAACATTGTATTTTTTGAGCAACTCCTTGGCCTGGTATTCGTGCAGATTCATTGCGAAAAATTTTCGCGAAGATAAGGCAAATCGCAGTTTATGTAATGTGGATACAAGGCCCTTGTTTTAACGTTCCCTTTCGATCATAGCCGTTAAATTTGTGTCGCCGCCAAAATACTGCCTGTCATTTTTGTTAATCAATAGAACATATCCGGTACTTTTTCTTTGCCTCTTCGTAGTGCAGGCTATCGCACAAGATCCGCGCGCACAGCCTTTGCCGGGCCGGACCGGGAGAACAGGTATGCCGGTCAATATGGGGGGATTGGGAAATAGCCGCCAGGGGATGGGCGCAATGATGGGCGGAGAGAACTCCGACAGCCTCAAACGGCGTGATAAGAACGAAGACTCCATCACTATTTTTTATAGGCAGCTTGAGCGGTCGGGTACCTTTAAGCTCGACTCTTCCGTGGCTGATTTTGCCAAGCGATTTCCCATAAAGCCAACCACTGTTCATCTGGGTAATTTGGGTAGCGCCTCACGGTCATTGCTCTTTTCTGCTCCAGGACAGATCGGATTTGATGCCGGGCTTCATGCCTATGACCTGTACCGATGGACCGAAGGCGATGTGCGTTTTTTTCAGACCACCCGCCCATATTCAGAGATCAATTACCAACTGGGAAGCAGGGTAGAGCAGTTGATCAGTTTGTTGCACACGCAGAACATCAAGCCGAACTGGAACTTTATGTTTCAGTACCGTCTGGTCAATTCACCGGGAATCTTTCAGAACCAACGCTCCAATCATAATAACTATCTTTTCAGTAGCCGCTACCAATCGAGCAATCTTCGCTATCATGTATGGATGTACATACTGGGTAACCGGTTACAATCCGAAGAGAATGGCGGTATCATCGATACCACTAACATCTTGGATGATCCTATTTATAGCGATCGGTTCAACATTCCGGTATGGATGGGTGGCGCCTCCACTTTTACGGCCAATTTTTTCAGTAATAAAATCAACACCGGTAATCGTTATAGACAGACTCAGTTTTTTTGGCGACAGCAGTACGACCTCGGTAAAAAAGATTCACTGGTAACGGATTCTACGGTGGTGCCTTTATTTTTTCCACGGTTACGTTTGGAGCACCAGCTTCGCTATGATCGTTCCGATTTTAATTTTTTCGATAAGAATCCTCAGATCGAATACTACCAGCGCTTTTATCCGGGTCGTCCGTCTTCTTTTGATTCGGTCGAGCTTCGTGACAACTGGAAAATGCTTTCTAACAGCTTTTCGCTCTACCAGTTTCCGGATGCCAAAAATTTGCAGCAGTATATAAAAATGGGTATTGAGT
>DNMB01000038.1:0-538 GCA_003489485.1 Chitinophagaceae bacterium
CCCATGCTCAGCGGCAAGAAAGCCGATTGATTATCATTCCTATCTTTGAGCAACAAACTCCTGTCATGCGTCTTGTACCATTTCTTATCAGTGCGACCATTACCGTTGGATTAGTGGTGGTGCTCGATAAACCCCTGGGTAAGGTTCCTCCGCTTGGAAAGTTCTTTAGTCCGCAGATCGGCTTTTGGCAAAATGCTGAGCCTTTCGATGCCATACCCAATGAAAATCTATCGTTCTCTTCTCTGAAGGGCAACACCGATGTTTATTTTGACGACCGGTTAGTGCCTCACGTTTTTGCGGAGTACGAACAGGATCTCTATTTTGTTCAAGGCTATCTGCATGCGCGGTACAGACTTTTTCAGATCGATCTGCAAACGCGAGCGGCCGCTGGCAGAGCTAGTGAGCTGGCCGGTCCAAAGGCGATCAACTTCGATAAGGAGCAACGTCGTCTGGGTATGGTCTATGCCGCTGAGAATGCCTTGCGTGAAATCGAAAAAGATCCTTTATCTCGCTCTATTTTCGATGCCTATACGGCGGG
>DNMB01000038.1:878-9054 GCA_003489485.1 Chitinophagaceae bacterium
ATCAATGCTTACATCGATCAATTGACCGAGGCGCAGCTTCCTATCGAGTACAAACTCATGCAGGTTAAGCCCGAGCGCTGGAGTAACATTCGCTCGGCCCTCTTACTAAAGATGATGGCCAAAATGCTTTCGTCCGGTACCGAAAATGATCTATCGGGTACCAATGCCAAGTCCATATTTCTTCCCGATCAATTGAAGCGACTTTATCCGCAGGTTCCCGATTCACTGCTTCCTATCGTTCCTGCAGGAACGGCATTTGCTAAGCCAGCGATCGTACCGGTTGTACCACCAACGGCCGATTCGCTTTACTTCAGTCATCGCGATACGGTCCAAGCGCATTCTCATTATCAACCCGATCCCAATAACGGCAGCAACAACTGGGTCGTTGCGGGTAGCAAAACCAAAAGTGGCGCTCCCATCTTGGCCAATGACCCACATCTTGAATTGTCGCTTCCTTCTATCTGGTACGAGATCCAATTGACTACGCCCACCAGTAATGTATATGGTGTCTCTTTGCCAGGTTCACCCATGGTAGTGATCGGTTTTAACGACAGCATTGCCTGGGGAGTGACCAATTCGCAGCGCGATGTAAAAGATTACTACGAGATACGCTTTAAAGATGATAGCAGAAAAGAGTACTGGTACAATGGCAAGTGGGAGCCTACCCGTTTGCGTGTCGAGGAGATCAGGGTCAAAGACAGTGCCTCGGTTTATGATACCGTTGCCTATACGGTCTTTGGTCCGGTCATGTTCGACCAGGGATTTTCCAATGGGTATTCGAAAAAAATGAACTTGGCTGTTCGTTGGGCAGCTCATGATCCGAGCAATGAGGGGATGACGTTTTATAAGTTGAACAGAGCTCGCAATTATGCCGATTACGAAGAAGCTATCCGAACGTTTCAATGCCCTGGACAAAATTTTGTCTTTGCCTCCAAGTCGGGTGATATCGCCATTTGGCAGCAAGGGCGTTTTCCGGCCCGTTGGCCCGGGCAAGGGTTGTATGTGATGCCTGGTTGGGATAGTAGCTATGCATGGCAAGGGTTTATTCCGCAGATGGAAAATCCACATAGCGTTAATCCTGAAAGAGGGTTTTTGCAAAGTGCTAACCAACGAGCCGCCGACAGTACGTATCCCTATTTTATTCCCGGAGCCTATATTACAGCAAGAGGTATTCGGATCGATAAGCAGCTGTCTGCCATGACGCAGATCACACCAGAAGACATGATGGCCTTGCACCAGGATTATTTTAATACCTCTGCCGAAGACCTGAGACCCATCTTGCTTAAGAATTTACGTGCCGATCAACTGACCACATCCGAAAAGAAATATCTTGATCAATTCGCCTCTTGGGATCTGCTCGCTTCGCCAGGCAGTGTTGGGCAAACCGTGTTTCAATGTTTTTGGGATAGCGTACAATCTGCTATCTGGAAAGATGAACTTACCCAGACCGATCCTTCCGCTACCTGGCCCACCGAACAGGCAACGCTCGAGTTGCTGGCCAAAGACACGTTATTGGCTTTTGCAGATGATGTTCGTACTCCGGCTATTGAGACGCTTCCGGAAATAATCACCTTGGCCTTTAAACGGGCCTGCGGTTTGCTCGATCAAAGAGCGGCCGAACAAAAGCTGGAGTGGTCCAAATTCATGAACCCATCGGTTTATCATTTACTCAAAGATGCGTTGCCAGCCTTTGCCAAAAAGGGATTGAAGGTGGGGGGCTATGGCAATATTGTAAATGCCATCAAGCATAGTCACGGGCCCAGTTGGCGTATGATCGTACACCTGACAAATAAGACGGAGGCCTGGGGCGTGTACCCCGGTGGGCAAAGCGGTAATCCGGGCAGTCGCTTCTATGACGACTATATTTCTGTCTGGGAGAAAGGTGCTTATCACTCGCTATGGCTAATGCGGTCCGAAGAGAAAACTGATGCTCGCATAAAAGGGGTCCTTAATTTTAAAAAATCGTAAAATCTCTGCTCATGAAATTTTTCATCGCGCTGTTGATAACCTTTGTTGCGGGTCTGGGTTTGGGAACTACGGCCTATGTACCCTGGTGGGGATTTGTCGTAACCTCCGCACTCGTAGGTGCTACCGTGCACCAGTCGGCTACCAAGGCCTTTTCTTCTGGTTTCTTGGGTATGTTCATTGCCTGGGGAGGCCTGGCTTGGTGGATCGATTGGCAAAACCAAAGTTTGCTTTCTCAAAAAATCGCCCAGATACTTCCGTTGGGCGGATCGGCTGCCGCCTTGCTTTTTATTACGGGCATTCTTGGTGGGTTACTATCGGGTGTTGCTGCCTTGTGCGGCCATTATGCTAGAGCTACTGCACAAAAATCATAACCCAGTTGTAGTATATGATATCAATTGTGAGGATTGTTGCTCTTGCGTTCTTCTTTTTCTCAGGTGTTGCAAAGGCTGTTTCTGTAAAAGGGCTTGTATCGGATGGAGAGGGTAAACCGTTACCCTACGCTTCTGTTTTGGTGGTGGGTACGAATAAAGGGGCCATTGCCAATAGCCAGGGTCGCTATGAGTTGAACCTTTCTCCCGGTAAGTATACGCTGCTTTGTCAGTACGTTGGTTATGCGCAACAAAAATCTTCTGTTACGGTACAGCAAGACGATATCGAGGTCAACTTTATATTACAGCGGCAAGAACTGGTGATGCCCGATGTGGTGCTGACCAAAGGGGAGGATCCGGCATACGAGATTATCAGAAGCACCATAGCCAAGCAGACTGAGAATCTGGACCGAACTCGAGAGTATAGCTGTCAGGTCTATTCGAAGGGACAGTTTCGGCTGCGTTCTTATCCTAAGAAATTTATGGGAGAGAAGGTCGATTTTGAGGATGGAGACACTAGTCAGCAAAAAATAATTTATCTCTCCGAGACGGTCTCGCGTTTTTCTATCGCAGAGCCCTCCAAGCGTAAGGTAGAGGTCGTTTCTTCTAAGGTAAGTGGCAGCAGCGATGGGTTTGGGTTGGCGGTGCCCGACCAGTATAGTCTTTACCGAAACAACGTAATGATCTCTACGCGCATTAACCCCAGAGGGTTCGTTTCACCTCTCGCGTCTAGCGCCCTGTCTTTTTACCGCTACAAACTGCTTGGTACTTTTTACGAGAACGGAAAAGCGATCAGCCGTATTCAGGTGACTCCTCGCCGAAAAATGGAGCCCTTGTTCAGCGGAGAAATTACCATTGTGGAGGATGATTGGCAACTGTACTCCGTCGATCTCTCTCTTACAAAGGAAAGCCAGATCGAACTACTTGACACATTAAAGCTCGTACAACTTTATCAGCAAGACAAAAGAGGGGATTGGTTGGTCTACAGTCAGGTATTGTATCCTGCTGCAAAAAAATTCGGCTTTGATGGCTATGGAAGCTTCGTCAATGTGTATACCGATTACAATACCCGGCCTCAATGGGCAAAAAAGTTCTTCGACAGAACCTTGTTGCGTTACACTGATAGTTCCAACAAGCGTGATGCTGCGTATTGGGAATCCATGCGTCCTGTTCCACTATTGGTAGATGAGCAAAGGGATTATTTTCAAAAAGACAGCCTAGAGCAAGTCAGAAAGGACCCTCGGTATCTCGATTCCTTAAATAAGGTTCGCAATAAATTCACGCTCTCGAAGCTGATCTTGCTGGGTCAACCTCTCTATGCTAAGGCAGACATAACTTCGCTGTCGTTGAGTCCGGTTTTTCAGCAGTTCAATTTTAACCCTGCCGAGGGGTGGGTCTTGCAACCTGAGCTTACCTGGCGCCGTGATCTTGACACCACCGGTTCGCGTCGCTCACTTTTTGGGTCGGTAGCGCTGCGCTATGGGTTTTCTAACAAACGATTTAACCCACGTGCCAGCTTCTCATACAATTTTGGATCAAAGCTATCTCGCTCGTTGTCGCTTTCTTTTGGTCGGCAAGTACTTCAGTTCAATGGTCAAAGTCCGATCGATGAAAGAAACAATACCATTACTTGTCTTTTCTTCGAAGACAATATCATTAAAACCTATCAGTCGTCTTTTGTTCGGGCAGGGTTTAATACCGGCATCGGTTCGGGCCTGTCGTTTAATGCGGCCATACAGTATGCCAGCCGTGCGCCCTTAGATAATACAACTGACTTTACGCTCAAAGACAGGCCAAATAAATTCTATTCTCCCAATTATCCTACCGAAATAGTTGCCGCCAATATTACCCCACACCAGGTATTGCTGATCACAACAGGACTTCGTTGGCAGCCTGGTGCACGCTACGTTGAGTTGCCGCAGCGTACTATCAATATCGGGGGTAAGTCTCCGGTTTTCTCGTTGCAGCTCACAAAATCAATAAAGGGAGTGGCAGGTAGCGATGGTTCTTTTGCAAAATGGCGATTCGATATGACCGATCAGATCAACCTTAAGCTAAAGGGACTTTTTCGTTATCGGGTAGGCTGGGGAGGCTTTATTAACGACAAGCAAGTGCAGTTGCCCGACTACACGCACTTTAATGGAAACAATTGGCAATTTGGGACCGGCGATCTTAACAGTTTTCAGCTGCTTCCCATGTATCAACTTAGTAACACCGAGCCCTTTTACTGGTTGGCCCATGCCGAATACAACCTAAAAGGATTCATTACGAACAAGATCCCGGGTATCAAAAAGCTTAACCTTTATCTGCTGACGGGTCTTAACACCTGTTATCGGAATTCAGATAGACGCTATTTTGAGTGGTTCGTAGGGGTGGATAATCTCTTTAAACTATTCCGTGTAGATCATATCTTTTCGTATCAGCCCGGTCGCCCGATGCAGTCAACCATTCGCTTGGGTGTAACAGGGAGTTTGATCAGATAGTTCGTATAACGTTACCTTTGCAGTGCTTTAGGATTTTGCCCAACCTGCCATTGGGGTTCAAAGCGAACTAAAATTCAAGACATGCCTTCGTTACACAACCGTATCTCCCGTAAGGAGCTCAAGGAGCGTATTTTGCAAGATCCTACGCCCCGCACCACTGTTTCTTTCTATCATTATTTTCCGATTGCCGACCCCGTTGTTTTCAGAGATAAACTTTATCTGTCGCTGCAGGCTGTTGGTGTGTTAGGAAGGATCTATGTGGCAAACGAGGGTATCAATGCGCAAGTGAGCGTGCCCACTGCGGAACTAGATCGATTTCGAGATACGCTGTACGGAATTGAGCCGTTGCAGGGCATTCGTCTGAACATTGCTGTAGACAACGACAACAAATCCTTTTTCGTACTCGACATCAAGGTGAGAGAAAAGATCGTGGCCGATGGTATTACCGATCCGGACTTCGACATGCAACGAAAGGGACGCTATGCGACCCCTGAGCAATTTAATGAGATGGCTAAGCGCCCCGATACCATCATCATCGATATGCGAAATTATTATGAGTACGAAGTGGGGCATTTCAAAGAGGCCCTCGAAGTTCCTTCCGATACCTTTCGCCAACAGTTGCCAATGGCAGCAGAGATGATGAAAGAAAAAAAGGACGCCACTATTTTAATGTACTGTACCGGAGGCATTCGCTGCGAGAAGGCCTCTGCTTATATGCTCCACAAGGGATTCAAGAATGTTTTTCACCTCGAAGGGGGTATCATCAATTATGCCCGTCAGGTCAAAGAAAAGCAACTGGATAATTTTTTTATCGGGAAAAATTTCGTTTTTGACGAAAGGCTCTCTGAGCGTATTACCGAAGATGTGATCGCTCGCTGCCACCAGTGCGGACAGCCCGCCGACACCCATACCAATTGTGTCAACGAGGGATGTCATCTGCTATTTATTCAATGCGAAAACTGCGCCGCTGTGATGAAAGGATGTTGTAGTGCTGACTGCTTGCAGACCTTATCGTTGCCCGAAGAAGAAAGAAAAAAACTTCGAAAGGGAGTCGACAAGGGGCAGCATATATTCAACAAGTCACGGAGCCGCTTGCCACTTATCGGTCCTAACAAGCAGTAATTATTGCGGTAATTTTTTTAATTCTTCGCAGATGCTTGCAAAGAGGTCTTGCTCCGATACAAGCTGGGGAACAAAGGGTTTGCCGATCACCTTTTCGAACAAGGCAATGTATCGTTTTGAAATGGTGTCTACCCATTCATCGCTCATGGCGGGCACCTGTTGTCCCTCTTTTCCCATAAAGTCGTTGGCGATCAGCCATTCTCTGACGAACTCTTTACTGAGTTGGGGTTGTCTTTCTCCGCTGGCTTGTCTTTCGCTGAAACCATCTGCAAAAAAATAGCGAGAGCTATCGGGTGTATGCACCTCATCCATCAGGTAAATGGTATCTCCGATCTTTCCGAATTCGTACTTGGTGTCGACCAAGATCAGCCCTTGTTTGCGGGCAATCTCTTGGCCTCTTTCAAATAATTGCAAGGCATAGTGCTTGAGTTGCTCCCATTCGGATGCGGTGGCCAGACCCTGGGCTATGATCTCTTCTTGACTGATGTCTTCATCGTGTCCTTCTGCCGCCTTGGTGCTGGGGGTGATGATCGGATGTTCAAAGGCGTCGTTTTCGCGAAGCCCTTCGGGTAGCGGTACGCCGCACAACATGCGTTTTCCGGAAGCGTAGGTTCTAAAGGCATGCCCGGTCAAATGGCCTCTTACGACCATTTCTATCTTAAAAGGGACACAGCGTTTTCCGATCGATGCGTTCGGGGCCGGGGTAGCGACCAACCAGTTGGGGCAAATATCCTGAGTGGCCTCGAGCATATAGGCTGCGATCTGGTTTAGCACCTGTCCCTTAAAGGGTATGGGGCGGGGGAGGATCACATCGAAAGCAGATATTCGGTCCGAGGCGATCATCACCAGCCATTTTTCGCCGATGCTGTACACATCTCTGACCTTGCCGCTGTAAAAGGCCGTTTGACCCGGAAACATAAAACTTGCCATGGCCCGAAAATAAGGGTTTGGGCAGTTCGATCGCCCCTCGTTTCTCGTTAAAAATTAAATTTTTACAGTCCCAATACATATTGTAATTTTCCATTCTATTCAAAACCAAAATCCCCAATTATGAGAAAAAGCTACCTTTATTTAGCTTCTTCACTTACGGCTCTTCTTTTTGTGTTTTCCGCTTATGCTCAAACAGTTACGTTAAAAGGAACTGTTCGAAACAGCGATACTAAAGAGTCTGTACCGGCCGTGTCGGTTGCCGTTAAGGGAACCTCGCAGGGTACCTATACCAACGCTGACGGAGTTTTTACGATCAGCGTTTCCAAACTGCCTGCTGTACTTGTTTTCACCTCTGTTGGCTACCAAGACGTAGAGGTGACCGTATCGAATGCCTCAGCGGCACTAGTGGTTGATTTTAAGGTCAACAACGCCCTTGGGCAGGAAGTAGTGGTCGCGGCCACTCGTACTCCCACGCGCCTGTTGGAATCTCCCGTTACCGTAGAGCGTCTCAGCAACACTGCGCTCCGTAATGTGGCGGCTCCTAACTTCTATGAGGCCTTAGGTAACCTTAAGGGAGTAGACGTTCATACTGCATCGCTCACCTTCCGCACGGTTACTACCCGCGGTTTCGTAAGTAGTGGTAACACACGTTTGAACCAGTTGATGGATGGAATGGATAACCAGGCACCCGGTCTGAACTTTGCCGTGGGTAGCATGGTAGGTCCCTCTGACCTCGATGTAGAAAGTGTAGAGGTGCTGCCTGGCGCATCTTCAGCCTTGTATGGTTCGGGCGGTATGAATGGTACCGTTCTGATTAACACCAAAAATCCTTTCAAATACCAAGGCTTTAGCTACAACATTAAACAAGGCTTGATGCACGCCGATCAGAAACAGCGTGCTGCTGCTCCTTTCTATGATTGGTCTTTCCGCTGGGCAAAAGCCTACAAAAACAAGCTGGCCATTAAACTGGCTGCTTCAATGATTAAAGGCTCTGATTGGGAGGCCGAAGATTATCGTAACAAGACCCAGATCGGTATTTTGAGTGCTGTTGCTCCCGGTAATCGTTCCAGTGATCCCGGTTTCAACGGCATCAATATGTACGGGGATGAGACGGCCGCTAATATGAATGCTTTTGCCAATTTTGTACAACAGTCCATCCGCGGAGGTATTCTTGGAGCCACCGGAGGCGCTCTTGATGTAGTTTCTTTGATGAACTCCTACTTTACCGCAATAGGAAGTCCACGTTTTCCAACTGATGCGCAGGTACAAGGGTTTTATTCATTTCCATTCTTCCCTCCTCTAGTT
>DNMB01000037.1 GCA_003489485.1 Chitinophagaceae bacterium
TTCCCGCTGGGTTTACTCGTCGATTTTTTTCCCGGTGCTTTTCTATCCTCGTTTCATGCGTCTTTCTTCGAAGCGGCCATTCCCGAAGAGATCGCAAAGTTTCTCGTTCTTTATTTTCTGATCTGGAAAAGTAAAGAGCTGAATCACCATTACGATGGCATTGTATACTCCGTTTTTATATCTCTTGGATTCGCCTTAGTTGAAAATATATTATATGTTTTTGATGGAGGTATGGAAGTAGCGATAGCACGCGCTGTGCTTTCTGTACCCGGGCACGGACTGGATGCAGTTTTGATGGGCTATTACTTCTCATTAGCAAGATTTCATGAAGGAAAGAAAAGATGGGAATTTATGACCAAGTCTTTGCTTGTGCCGATCATATTCCATGGCGGATATGACTTCATATTGTTCTATATGGAGGCCAATGAATCGAATGGTCTGCTTTTATTAGGGCTGGTAATTGCCTTGGCCTGGTTGGTGATCAAGCTTTGGAGAAAGGGAATTTATAAGATCAAAAAGCATTTGGAGCGCGATGGGCGATTGTTCGCTGAAGAGAAGAAATAGAGATTTAATGGCATGTTGTAGAAACATAACTAGCTGTAAACCAAACATCTAAATTATCCCCTTTTTATCTATAAATTCTGTCACCTCTCGTTTAGTCTTTGAGTAGCCAATGGGAGTTATACATATTCGCATTTCAAAAATATAAGTATATTCAATAGTTAAAAGTTGAGTCCGGAAACAACTTTAAAAACGGGGCGAAACCGAAAAGCCACAAGAGTAGGACCCTAAATTGCCTTTATATGAATTACTATGTAAAAGTTTTGCAGAACTATTTCAATTTCAACGGAAGGGCTCGAAGAAGTGAATTCTGGTATTTTACCTTGTTTAACGTAATTATTTCTTTTGTCTTAGGCTTGGTTGGGGGATTTACGGGCCTATCGATCATTTCTACGATCTACTCACTTGCCGTGTTAGCACCAAGTATTGCGGTTGCTGTAAGAAGAATGCACGATGTGGGTAAGAGTGGCTGGTTTGTCTTGATCCCCATATACAATCTTGTGTTGGCGGTTACTGAAGGAAACAAAGGGACAAACGAATACGGACCTGACCCTAAAGAATCTTCTGCCGAAGCCGTTTAATTAATGAGTTGGCGAGCTATAAACTAAAACTCGCCCGACCCATTTAATTGAACCGTATAGCGAAAATGCAAAAATCGCTGATCTTTTATTTTTACGCTGTCAGGGGCGGAGGCCGAAGGCGTTATTCCTCCTCGATAATAATTTAGGATCTCCACTTTTGCAAACTTACCTGTTGCCGTACGCACAACAAGAACACGGCCCGGTATAGGGGTCAGCAAATTAGTTGGGCCGTCGTAGGTATACCAAGCACGGCCAGAGCCGCGTGCAATGGCATAAGAAACCGGGTGATTATCGACTCTGAATACCGAATCGGTTGGAACTCTTAGCAAAGACTCAAAAGTTCCGGTTTGTACAAATGCACCTCCTAAACCTGGGCCACTTGTTTGATTATTTACACGAATAACGGTACCTGCAAAAGCCAGGTCCCAGCGATTGGTATTTGAATCGGCGTTGGGTACCCACTGCCCTCTCTCCAAACTAAAAAAGCTATAACGCCCCGACCCAACGGGCTGACCGATTGAATTAAACCCGATAATGGTATCGGCGGGCAAATTTCTGACTGTGGTAATAGGGCCCGAAACCTGAATAGCAAAACTTCTGCCATCGACCTTGGCGGGTAGTTTCTCCTTATTACACCCGAAACAAAATAATAACATAGCAGTGACCACTAATAAAAATCGCATAAATATTAGATTTTAGATTGTTGAATAGTTGAGGTTCGCTTGACTGGCATCTTCAGCCTTACTAATACAAAAACAGTACGAGGTTGCAAATTGGGTTGATAGAAGACATCCTGATAATTGAGTAGGTTATCGATGCCTGCCTGAAAGACGAGATGGGAGTTGATCGAAAATCCGCCACTTAGGTTTACCTGCAAAAATCCATTAGCAAATTCATCATAGTGGTCATAAACGGTATTGCCATTACTGTTTGCTATGGTCCAGCGGCTACGATAGAACACGCGGAGATTGACAAATCGATCAATGGCTGGTTCATATGTAAGCTTCAACTGAGCCTGGTGTTTGCTACGATTAGGAAGACCCGCATACTCGTTAGTATTCATAAGACGAATGGCTCCGGATACATCGCGTATGTACTCCTTGCCCTGATCAATACGACTGCGCTCCTCCTTATCGGCTGTCTCTAAATATTGGTAGCCCAAATTCACCGATAAAGATTTATACAGTTGCCATCTTACAGCCAGTTCAATTCCTTGGGTGAATGCGCGATTTACATTGAGGTAACTAAATAACTGGGAGCCATCTAGACGAGTGGCAACATGGCGAACATCAATGAGAGAGTTGATATCGTTTCTAAACAGAGATAATTGTGTTGTGATAGGAACAGTAAAACTATAGTTGATCTCTACATTAGCACCGGTAGAGAATTCCGGACGCAATGCACTAAGCTTTAAAAAGTCGGGCTTGCGTTCGGCAATTTGACCCAGTTGGTTCAAGCTATTAATTACGTCGATGGCCTGCGCAGCACCAAAAACAGAGTAGCCCCCCGCAGCTGTGTTGGTGAAATTCAAAAAAAGCTGGCGAAAGTCCGGAGCTTTGAAGCCCTGGCCAATGGACCCCTTAAATGAAAGACGAGCATTGGGCTGATATCGCAACGCCCATTTAGGGGTGAGTGCGGCCGAATAAATAGTGTGATGATCGAATCGAGCTCCTAACACACTAATCCATTTGTGTCCCAACTTAACCTCCCACTGCGCAAAAGCATACCGAACTGAATTTTCTTTTTTATTTGAAAAGTCGTCATAACGAGTGGAGTTCGCTTGTTCGAGCTGAACACCCAATCCCGCCACGATGCTAGTACTTCCCTTTTTTATATCGAGCTGATTTTCTAAACGATATAAGCGCTGTTCGAATCTATCCTTATATATACTATCGCCAGGCGAAGAAAAACGTAGTTCTTGATCTCCTGTATACTTGGTGATATAGGCTTTTGTAGAAATGGTCAGGCTTGCTGAATGCCTGTAGGTTAGAGCAGGCTGAAAAACTACCTCATTATTACGTTCCCTACCAAAAGATGCAGTAGTAACCCCATTGTTTTGAACAGAAAACTGTTGTCGAAAAAGATCCTGACTCAATCGCGTCAGTACGCGCAAATCAATTTTTTTACCAATAAGCCCCTGTACCACAGATTGACTAGCAAAACGAGAAAGCGGTCGTGGAACCCGATCTTGCGAAAAGGGGCGGTAACTAATCGCATCGGCATATAAATAATTATTGCTCTGCTTAACATTCCACTTACCCACTCTAAAAGAAAATTGAGCGTCGGCTTCTGTATGCTCTAAATTTTGTGACGAAAAAGGAATGCCCCAGCCCCGCTTGGTATCGGCAACCCCGTACCGAAGTGAAATCTCGGCTTGGGGTTTGACACCATTATCGGTTATTAAATTAATAACGCCGGCCATCGCTTCCGATCCATATAAACTCGATGATGGACCTTTGATGATCTCAATTCGCTTAATACCGGAAAGCGAGACGCGACTTAGGTCGAGTACACCAGATGTTCTGCCGATAAGCGGCTGTCCATCTAGCAGAATTAATGTATGCTCAGGGCTAAGTCCCTGCATTTGTAGCCCTGCGCCAAACCCGGTTACCAATTGAAGGCCCGGCTGCTCTTGTAAAATATCGCGTAAGCGCATCGAGCCTGCTTGCTGAATTTGTTTGCGTTGAATAAGCTGAACAGGAATAGCCACATTACCTAAACGCTTTTCTTGCCTGGTAGCCGCAACAACCACTTCGTCGAGTATTTGAAGAGTATCGAGCTGAGCCAACAAGGGCATCAAAGGCCACAAAAGCAAGAAAAAAACAAAATAAAGGCGCATTCGAAGCGCAAGGTGCAACTATCGGTAAAAAATTAAATCACAAGTTTGTAAAACTACAGATGCGGTCTCAGAATTTACAATCGCATGACAAGCGCAGAATCTTTACAAAAGCTTTACAATTAGTTAAGCGAGAAAAAAAATTGCGATATAGCTTTGCGGCGATGAAAATAAAAAGTAGGGGCTTAGCACTATGCCTTTTGATTCAAGTCTCATTGCCAGCACAAGAAACTTATCGGGCAGATACCACTCATATAAAATATCTAGCTGAGATCACACTGGTAGGAAGAACAAATCGCTCCGATTTGCAACAAATTCCAGAGATTGTCGGCACCTCAATATATGCAGGGAAAAAATCAAGCCTGCTCGTTATAAAGAATGTAGAGGGTAACATTACGACAAACGTAATGCGACAGGTCATGGCAAAAATTCCTGGTATACACATTTGGGAAAACGATGGTAGTGGCATTCAAATTGGGGTAGCCACAAGGGGGCTAAGTCCTAACAGAAGCTGGGAATTCAATGTGCGACAAAATGGATATGACATTGCCGCAGATCCCTATGGCTATCCAGAAGCCTACTATAATCCACAATTACAGGCCGTGCAGCGTATAGAAGTCATTCGCGGACATGGGGCCCTTCAATATGGCTCGCAATTTGGGGGAATGATCAATTATATTTTACGCGATGGCAGTGAATTTAAAAAACCGTTTCAAGTCGAAACACAACAAACAGTCGGAAGCTTTGGACTGTCGAACATTTATCTGGGGGCCGGAGGCCAATCTGAAAAATGGAACTATTATGGATTTTTTGATCGCCGACAAGCAGATGGCTATCGCTTGAATAGTGATTACTTTACAAATGCCTCTTTTGTTACAGCTACCTATCGACCAACAAAAAAAATCTCCACCACCCTAGAGTTAATGCGCTCACATATTCGAAGCCGGCAACCAGGAGGCTTACATGACACTGCCTTATACGTTAATAATCGCCAAAGCCTTAGATACAGAAACTTTATGGACATTGAGTGGTCTACGCTGGCCTGGCGATCGCGATTTGAATTCAACGCAACATCCCGGATGGATATAAAGTTGTTCGGGTTGATCGGAGATCGAAATAGCGTAGGCTTTTTACCGACCGGAGGCATTGGCGTTGCTGATACTATCAACCCCACCCTCGGTACGTACAATCCCAGAAATGTAAATATTGACAGGTATCGCAATTGGGGGGGCGAGTGGAAATGGATCACTGATTATAGTATTGAAAAAAGCAAAAACACCCTGTCAGTAGGACTTCGCCGATTCTCAGGTTATACCAATAGACTCGTAAGCGATGGCAAGGGAGATGCAGGCGTTGACTATTCGCTTCGAATAGAGAACAATACCTGGATGCGTGATATTGACTTTACCAGTATCAATTACGCGTTGTTCGCTGAAAATATAATTCGTATCGGCAACCGCCTCTTAATTATACCCGGATTTCGCTACGAATGGCTGGGAGGAAGTGCTTCGGGACAGCACACGATCGTTAATGGCGTTCCGGTAAGTTTAATTCGACAGCAAAAGAAAAGAGGATTTCTTCTTGGAGGGATCGGGATCGAATATCATTTTTTACGATCACTTGAGTTGTATGGAAACATTACGGAAGCCTACCGCCCTGTTTTATTTGCCGATCTAAGCACCCCGCCGACAACCGATCGAATTGATCCCTCCCTTGATGATGCACGTGGCTACAATTCAGACATAGGAATAAGGGGAAAGATAAATAACCTGCTTTATATTGATGTCAGCATTTACTACCTGCACTACGGAAACAGAATCGGTACACTGCTACAAGAAGATGTGGTCGGCAACCGCTATAACCTACGAACAAATATTGGCGGTAGTCGAGCAAAGGGCATTGAACTTTTTGCTGAATACCAGGGGCGGCTTGCTAAAGCATATAATTCACCATGGCGGTGGAGTCAGTACATTTCTTATAGTTTTACCGATGCTCGCTACGGAAATTTTTATTTGACGAGAATATCAAATAACCAGATAATAAAGGAGAACCTACGAAATAAACAAGTAGAGAATGCTCCTAGGCACACGCTACGAACCGGAAGCTCTTTACTATACAAACAGATAAAAATCACAGGGCAGCTAAGCTACACGAGTGGCACATTTAGCGATGCTAACAATACTTTTTTCGCTACAGCGAACGCTCAAAATGGCTGGATACCTGCTTATTCGATCGTAGATCTTACCCTCTCTATGCCCATTGACAAACAGTGGTCATTATCGACAGGGGTCAATAATCTTTTAAATGCAGTGTATTTTACCAGACGCGCTTCTGGCTATCCTGGACCTGGGGCCATGCCTGCTGATGGACGAACTTGGTTTCTTACACTAAAAAATCAACTTTAGGCTTTACAATGAGACCCTATTGACTAGCCCTTGGTGCGAAAGAGTGTCCCATTTTCAACAACGTATAAGTAGCCATCCAGCGCAGCTATAAATTCTACGTCGGTCATTTGTCCTCTGGGTCCGACCTGCTTGTGCTGACCGTTACTATCGGATTTAAAAAGTGTTCCATCTTTTTCAACGCTCCAAATAAATCCATCGCTGGCGGTCATGGCGATCGTTGTCGCCCACTC
>DNMB01000054.1 GCA_003489485.1 Chitinophagaceae bacterium
AGTGCAGCCAAGCTTGTTTCTATGATCGAAAGTGCCTCATCTACTTGTGAAGTGGTGATGATCAAAGGAGGTGCGAATCTGATCTTGTCACCATGGGTTGGTTTAGCCAACAATCCGTTTTGCATCATCGTCATGCAAAGTTTCCAGGCAGCCTCTTTATCGACATGATCAATTACCACGGCATTCATCAGTCCTTTGCCTCTGACCAGTGCAATGTGTGGACTTTTGATACGCTCAATGCCTTCTCTAAATCGTATGCCCATTTCGTGGGCATTGGCTGCCATGTTTTCGTCTTCGAGTGCGGTGATGCTGGCTGCTGCCACGGCACAGGCCAGTGGATTTCCGCCATAGGTAGAGCCATGTTGACCGGGTTGTATCACCAACATGATCTCATCATCGGCCAGTACCGCACTGACCGGAAGCGTACCGCCGCTAAGGGCTTTTCCCAAGATCAGTATATCGGGCCGAACATCCTCGTGGTCGCAGGCCAGGCGCGCTCCGGTCCTGCCCAGTCCGGTTTGTATCTCATCGGCAATAAAGAGCACATTGGCCTTTTTGCAAGCTTCCCAGGCGGCTCGTAAGTATCCCTCTGTTGGTACCACTACTCCTGCTTCTCCTTGTATGGGTTCAACCAGAAAGCCCGCTACATGAGGATTTTGCAGGGCAGCGGTAAGTGCATCGATATCATCGTAAGGAACGGGGATGAAGCCCGGCATATAGGGGCCAAACTGTTCTTTTGAATCAGGGTCGCTGCTAAACGAAATGACAGTAGATGTTCTGCCATGAAAATTACCTTCGCACACCACGACCAGTGCACGATTCTCCTCTATTTTTTTGTGGCGATAGGCCCACTTGCGGCAGAGTTTGATGGCTGTTTCAACCGCCTCCACGCCCGTATTCATCGGAAGGAGTTTGTCGTATCCGAAGTATTCGCATGCGAACTTCTCGTATGGCCCGAGTTTGTCGTTATAAAAGGCGCGGCTGGTCAGCGTCAGTCGCTGTGCCTGTTGGGTCAGCGCCTCAATGATTGCTGGATGACAATGTCCTTGATTGAGGGCCGAATAACCACTTAAAAAATCGAGATATTGTTTATTGTCCGTGTCCCATACATACACGCCTTGGCCCCGGCTCAGTACGACCGGTAGCGGATGGTAATTATGGGCTCCGTATTTTTCTTCCAGTGCAATTTGCACAGGGGTATCAATTACATGCATGGCAATTCGTTAAAAGGTCAAAAAGATAGGGGAGGGCGTAGCGGAAAATGTGAGTAGCGTCAGTGGTTCAGCAAGTCGAGGTGTTGCTGTAACAGAGCAGGTCTTGTAGTATGATCTAAGCTAACGTTCACGTAACAAAGATAAGAAACCTCTTTGGCTCTTGCAAAAGACCGGATTATTGTAGTTGAACGCTTTTGATGCGGCACCCGCATTGTTTTTCGATGGTCTCAAGATCTGCATGACTTTTAAATAAGCCAAAGACCGTGCTTCCGGTGCCGGTCATGGATGCGTAGACCGCTCCTTGTTCGTAGAGTAATTGCTTGTAGTGGGCCAACTGCGGATGATGCAAAAAGACCGTTTCTTCGAATTGGTTGATCAGCAGGTTGCGCCATTGCTCTACAGGTTCTTGGATGATCTGCATTAGTGAAGTGGCCGGTGGCCTTGGTTGACAACCCTTAAAAGCTTCTGCAGTTGCCACACGCAGCTCGGGTAAAATTAAAACGAGCTGCCATCCCTTTAAGGTAATGGGTGCCGGTTCCATCCGTTCACCTCTTCCTGTTGCCAGCATGGGTTGGTTGGCCAAAAAGAACGGACAATCGCTTCCTAGGGTTAGTGCATAGTGTGCTAGCTGCTCGGGGCTAACCGTAAGGTCGAATTGCCGAATGAGCAGCTGTAGCATAAAGACGCCATCTGCACTGCCACCGCCCAGGCCTGCTCCGGTAGGAATTTGTTTATGCAGGTAAATGGTCACTGCAGGAATGGAGGGAAAATCTTTTTTAAGCAGTTGATAGGCTTTTATACAAAGATTTTGTTCGGCAGCGCCCTCAATGGTAATTCCTGTTTGATGCAGCAGTTCCTTTTTCTCAGCAGTAGCAGGGAGCACTTCTAGCAGATCATAAAAGGGAACAGGATAAAAGATCGTTTCAATATTGTGATAGCCATCCTCTCTTTTGGCTGTAATGTGCAGGCCAAGATTGATCTTACAGTTAGGAAAAACTATCATGCGGGGTTATTGCTTTCCCTCGGCGTTGCGACTATTGATCTCGTCGCGTATGGCAATGGCTCGGATATAATCTTCACTGTCCAATACCTCGCTGAGAAGGTTGTTAAGCTCGGTGAGCGTCATTTGCTTGAGATCATCATGGCCGGCCGGACGCATTTCTTCGGGCAAGGCCTCCTTCTTTTTTCTTTTCTTTTTGCCTGACCCCTCTGTTTCCTCAAATAGGATGCCGGCACTTTCCAAAATGGTATCGAGGGTATAGATCGGACAGCCGAACCGAACGGCCATGGCAATGGCATCGGAGGTGCGGGAGTCGATCTCGATGGTATCGTTTTCGTTAGAGCAGACCAGCTTGGAATAAAAAACGCCCTCTTGCAGGTCATTGATGATGATCTCATGCAGCTCTATGCCAAAGGCGGTCATGAAATTCTTCATCAGATCGTGTGTAAGCGGGCGAGAAGGGTTCATTTTCTCGAGGGCAACGGCAATGGCCTGCGCTTCGAATCCGCCGATGATGATCGGCAATCGCCGAATGCCATTGACCTCGCCCAACACGACCGCATACGAATGGGTCTGGGTAATGCTGTGCGAGATAGCAATTATTTCAAGTTCGATTTTTTTCATGCCCATGCAAATATAAAAAAAGGGCAGGCTATGGGACTATACTCCTTTGAGTTTTTTAACAGCAGCCGTTAATGCAGGCACCACTTCGAATGCATCTCCAACTATTCCATAGTCTGCGGCTTTAAAGAAAGGTGCCTCAGGATCTTTATTGATGACCACGATCACTTTGCTGCGATTTACGCCTGCCAGGTGTTGTATGGCCCCAGAGATGCCAATGGCTATATATAGCGTAGGGGCAATGGCAATACCGGTTTGTCCTACGTGTTCGTTATGAGGTCGCCAGTGCGCGTCGGCTACGGGACGGCTGCAGGCAGTAGCCGCTCCCATTACCTGGGCGAGCTCTTCTATCATTCCCCAATTCTCGGGCCCTTTTAGCCCTCTGCCGGCACTCACTACGGTCTCGGCCTCGGTCAGCAATAATTCGTTATTTGATTTTTGTCGTTTGGTAACCGTAATGCGTGCTGCAGCGGCAGAAACTGATACCGATTCCACTTGGGCAGGGGCCCCGCCGCTGTTTATCTTGTACGAGTTGGGATTGACGCTGATTAGTTTTTTTTCAGTATCGATTTGAACGTGTGCAAAGGCTTTTCCTGAAAAAACAGATCGCTTTGCTACAAATCCTTTTGTGGTATCGGGTAATCCGACCACTCCTGTGACCAGACCGGCTTTGAGTCTGGCACTCACGAGCGGGGCCAAGGATTTTCCGGAAAGTGAATGGGTAAAGACGATAACGGTCGCCTGCTCGCGTGTAGCGATCTCAGTGACCAAACTGGCCAGAACCGTTGGGTCTTCGGCACGGGGTTGGTCTCCGTTAACCTGAACGATCTTTTTTACGCCGTATTGCCCAAGGGCGCTCAGCTCTCCCTCTGCACTACCCAGAACGACACCCACCGAACTTACACCGAGTTGGGCTGCCAAGTCCGCACCATAAGAGATCGTTTCAAAGGCTGATTTCTTTACTACTCCCTCTGCAGAATCTATAATGATCAAAACGCTCATAAACTAATTTTACAACTTAGAATTAAAGGACTTTAGCTTCTTGGTGCAACAATCTTACCAGCTCATCGATCTGATCAGGTGCGACCAGTTTTACGCCGGCCTTGGCAGGAGGCAACTCAAATGCAGTGACCGTGGTAAGGGGCGCTTGCGCAACCGGCTCCACAACAGTAAGGGGTTTGGTACGCGCTGCCATGATCCCTCTCATGTTGGGGATGCGCGCTTCGGCCATACCTTTCTGTGCACTGATCACAACCGGAAAGGCAACCTCGCAAATTTCTTCGCCACCCTCAATTTCGCGGGTAACGGAGGCTTTATTGCCCGCTAT
>DNMB01000082.1:0-11887 GCA_003489485.1 Chitinophagaceae bacterium
CCCTTTTGCAGGCTTGTAATTACACATAGTTTGGCATGGACCTTCATGTTCGGCATTCCCAATAAGACGGTAATGCCCTCTTCTTCTAAGATGGTCTTCCACTCCAGGTTGGCCTCTTCGTCAAAACGGGCTTTTAACTCTAACATTACCATTACCTTCTTTCCGTTGCGTGCAGCATTGATGAGCGCATGAATGATCTTTGACTCGGCTGCCAATCGATAAGCGGTTAGTTGAATACTTTCGACCGTTGCGTCCATGGCAGCCTCTCGCAGCAGGTCAATCAAAGAATTAAATGAATGATAGGGAAAATGCAACATGATATCGCGTTGCAACACCTGGTCAGTAACTCGTAATTTATTGCTGAGTAACGGATGGGTAAAAGATGCCTTTCGCAGCAACACCGGAGGCAATACTTGCGGAAAATCCATAAAGTGCCTGAAATTATGGATCCGCCCGCCGGGTATGATGGCGCTTTTTTTAGTGAGCCCCAAGCGCCCGATCAGATACTGTAGCAAGCCATTGTCCATTTCTTTATCATATACAAAACGGACCGGCTTGCCCTTTCTGCGATTCTTGATCCCCTTGGCCATTTTCTCTACGAAACTCATCGATATGTCATGATCGATCTCGAGTTCGGCATCTTTGGTCACTTTAAAAAGCCAAGCTTCGAAAATGTCAAAGTCGAAATAAGGAAAGATCTTAGGAAGATTATAACGAATTATGTCTTCCAGCAAGATAATATGACGCTGCGAGGAGCGCGAGGGCAACTCTACGAAGCGGCCCACCGATTTGACAGGGACTTCAATAAGCGCATACTGGTCTTGGTAGGCGGTATTTCGCTTGCGCATCAATACCCCCAGGTAAATACTTTTATCTCGTATGTATGGCAACTGAGGGAGCGACTCGATCATCAGCGGAATAATGTTATTGCGAACCTGTGTCTCGAAATAATCCCTTACGAACTGCTGTTGTTCTTTATTAAGCTGTCGCTCGGTTCGCAAGAAAACGTCTTGCTCCCTTAACTCGACCTGTATATTCTTCCAGATACGCTCGAACTCATTTTGCTGCCTGAGAACAATGGTCTGTATCTCATCCAAAATGGCCTGCGGATTCTCTTCAAAATAAATGTTGAGCTTCTTTCGCTTTTGTGAATAATCGGCCATGCGCTTGAGCGTGGCGACCCGCACCCTAAAGAACTCATCGAGATTGTTAGAGAAAATACCCAGAAATCGAATACGCTGCTGCAGCGGTACGGTAGGATCGTTGGCCTCTTGCAAAACCCGGCCATTAAAACTGAGCCAACTGATATCGCGGGGAATTAGCTTATTGGTGATACCCATGGTTAGTTAGTTACATGCTTCTTTTCGCCCACCTCATCGTAAAGGGTATGGATCAGGCCATCGGCCAGACCTATCTTGGGCACGTATATTTCTTCGGCATCCGCCCAACGCATGGCATTAATGTAGATCAGTAGCGCCGGAACAATTACATCGGCACGATCTTCTCGCAATCGATATTGCTGCATGCGCTCCGCCAAGGTCAACTCACTAAAATCCTTGTGGTAGGCCTTAAGCGAGTCAAGATCCAAAGGCTTGCCCTCCTTTCGTTTAGAGAGGTTGAATACCTTGTTGATGTTACCCCCTGAACCAATAGCAGTAACATGATGGTGACCACGGGTTTTTTGGCGAAGAAAATCTTTCATCTCATTCCAGTCAGCTTCCTTGACCTGGTCCTTTAAAAGACGAATCGTACCAATGTTAAATGATTTTTTAAAGACCAGTTCGCCATCGCTAAAAAAGGTCAGCTCGGTACTACCCCCACCCACATCGATATAGAGATATGACTCTTTATTATCCATATAATCGGCCACATGGTTCTCGTAGATAAGGGTGGCTTCTTCCTCGCCACTGATAACTTTTACAGTAATGCCCGTCTCGGCCTTTACCCGCTGTAGCACTTGTACTGCGTTGGTCGCATCGCGCATGGCAGATGTGGCACAGGCCTTGAGATGCTTTATGCCGTATACGTCGAGAAGTAGCCGATAGGCTTTGATCGTCTTGCAGAGCTGCTCCGTCTTTTTTGTGGAGATCTCTCCTTTTTCAAACACATCAAAACCCAACCGCAAGGGCACCCGTACCAAAACAGTTTTGATGAATTCAGGCTTACTGTCGGGATATTCGATCACATCCGTAATCAAAAGGCGGGCAGCGTTACTGCCTATGTCTATGGCGGCGAGTTTCAATGTGACCCAGATTGTATGTTGCAATATATACAATATAAAAAATGCTGTCACAGAATTTTAGTCACACTTGGCTGATAGTGCAAGCCAGATGCTTTACGATTAGATAACGTGCCGTTAATATCAGCTTCACATTACCATTATTACTTTGAGAAACGAAGGCATGAATAAGAGACATCCCGATGTGGTCGTGTTGAGTGATGTTCACCTCGGAACCTACGGCTGTCATGCCAGAGAGCTGGTACAATATCTTAAAAGCATCTCCCCGCAGCTGTTGATCTTGAATGGCGATATCATCGATGGCTGGCAGTTCAATAAAAGTTATTTTCCGCCCTCTCACCTACAGGTCATCAAAGAAATTCTCTGTATGCTCGACCAGGGCACGCGAGTAGTCTATGTAACGGGCAACCACGACGAGATGCTTCGCAGATATAGCGATCTGCAACTGGGTAACTTTCAGCTTACCGATAAGCTCGTCATTGAAATGAACGGCAAGCGTACATGGATCTTCCATGGGGACGTTTTTGATGCTACTACCAAAGGAAGTGCCAAGATCATTGCCAAATTGGGCGGATGGGGATACGACTGGCTGATCATTATAAACCGGCTTATCAACTGGTTATTGACAAGCCTGGGGCAACCCAAGATGAGTCTTAGCAAGAAGGTAAAGAATGGTGTAAAAAAAGCCGTTCGATGGATCGGGGATTTTGAGCAAACCGCTGCCGAACTCGCCATCAACAAAGGATATGACTATGTGATCTGCGGGCATATTCACCAACCACAACAACGGGTCATTCAGACCGAAGAGGGTTCTGTGACCTATTTGAACAGCGGCGACTGGATAGAGAATCTGACCGCCTTGGAACTCACCCAACAAGAGTGGAGCATCTATCAATACAAAGAGGACGATTACCAGCAGGCCCCGGTAGTAAGTATGGAAAAACAGCTGCCGTTGCTAAATGTGGTCACCGATCAAATAGGCCTCCATATTCATAGGCTTCAATCATAACGACCCATGAAAATATTTTATGCAGTGCAGGCAACGGGTAACGGACACATCAGCCGAGCGATGACCCTTATGCCTCACTTGCAAAAATGGGGAACGGTCGATGTGTTCTTAAGCGGAAACAACAGTCATCTGGCAGCCCAATTACCTGTACGATTTCGGAGTCGCGGAATCAGCTTGTACTATAACAATACGGGGGGATTAAACTATTCGAAAATTGCCTTTCAACGCAACCCCCTGGCACTAATGAAAGAGATCAAAGAACTACCGGTCGGCCAATACGATCTGGTCATCAATGACTTTGATTTTCTCACGTCAGTTGCCTGCCGGCTACAGCGCGTGCCCTCGGTACACTTTGGGCACCAGGCCAGCTTTCGCTACACAGAAACACCCAGGCCCGCTCAGCGACAATGGCATGGCGAACTATTGCTAAAGGATTATGTACAGGCCACCCATCACATTGGACTTCATTTTAAAAAGTATCACCCCTCTATTTTTGGCGCCATCATAAAAGAAGAGATCCTTCAGGCGGCCCCCTCGGAACAATCGCATATTACCGTATACCTGCCGGCACTGAGCGATCAGACATTGCTTCGCTTGCTTTCGCCTGTTACGGACCAGTTTTTCGAGATCTTTTCGAAAGAAACAAGATCGCTGACCAGAAAAGGAAATCTTCTGTTTAGGCCGATAGAGCAGCAAGCCTTCAATCGCAGCTTGATCCACTGTAGCGGTATCATCTGCGGAGCCGGATTTGAAACGCCGGCCGAAGCCTTACAACTAGGAAAAAAGATCTTGGCCATCCCCATAAAAGGACAGTATGAACAATACTGTAATGCCGCAGCACTCGATCAGCTCGGGGTCATGACTATCTCCTCTACTGAATCAGTCCAAACACAGCATATACGTCGCTGGCTCGATCAGGGCAAGACGTTGCATCTTGATTATAGCCAAAGTATTCAGGAAGCGCTGGAGTATCTTTTTTCTGTGGCAACAACCCGCCAGCCAAGCGCACCCATTATAGGGCAGCCGGTCTGCGCTCCATAAGACGGTGCAGATAAATACGGGCGAACTGGATCAGGTTCCATTCTTCAGGATCGGCCACTTCGATGGGATCGATGGTACTAAGCTCAGAACGCAGCGATTTTAAAAAGATGAAAGAGCCATCGGGTGCCTCCGTGTAAAAGGAGCGCAAGGCAGCATCAATTAACTCAATTACTTTTTTTTGACTGCGAGAAGAACGAATGGTCTCAATTAAAACCTGGTGAGACAATAAAGCAGCGGAATTCATGCAATTGGATTGGAACGTAAAAGTAGGGGAGTCGGTGATCAATCGGACAATTCCAATATTAAGTTTTCCGCGAAGGCCAAAATTTAATATTGCGCTCAATAGGCCGCCTTGGGCTCGTACGAAAAGGCCTTTAAGGAATCTAAGATTTTTCTACCGCGGGGGCTAAGCTCCAACCCGTACTTCTCTCCTGTCTTAATGAAGCTCAAGCGATTGCACGTATCGGTGCTGGTAAAGTACAGAACAAACACCTCGCCCCGATCTCCATAGTAATAGATCTTACCCTGCGTTGTACAGTCGGTCTCACCAGCAAGGGCATTCTTATTGGCATTGTCTGCAAAGGTCTTTAGCAACGAGACATCATATAATTTGACCATCTGAAAAAAGCGGGGGTTGCCGGGGGTCTTGTAATACATGATGACGGCACTGTCACAAACATTTAGCTCCGTCATCATATTAGGAGTTCCAGTCGGCTTACAAGAAAATAGAGTTAGCACAACGGCTGCTACCAACAGAGAAAAAATACATGGTTTCATTCAACATGCAATTTCGTAAGAGACAAAGATAATTCTAAAAAAAAGGCGCACTGCATTGCTACAGCGCGCCTTTCTATAAAACAAGAAGCTATTAATAAGAGGCATTTTGGGGATCCCAGTTGGTCCAGCCAGTGGTCCAGTTGGTCGTACCCATCGCACCACGGAACGTGGTAGGGGTAAAAAATGAATTCATGCCCGTAAAGCTAGCACCGGTAAGAGCAGGTGAACCGGTAGCAGGCAAAAAGTTAGGAGTAATAGAATAGAATGGACTGGTCAGACCGGCAGCGGCAGAGGTGGCCAGTGTAATACAACCCTCACTTTCGGCCTTGGTTTGAATCTGAGCAGCAGTAGCAATATTATTGTTGCTAGAGCGATATACGCTGGTGCTGGCATGCACCAGGTTGTTACGAAACTCCGACACATTATTCATATAGTCGTTCAGGGTGCCATCAGACTCCATTGAGAAACCTGCATCGGGGTGACCGATAAAGATCGAATTACGAACAATAAACTGCGTTCTTCTTCTCCAACGCATAGAGAAATTATGATTGGCCGCAGTTCCTGTAGCATCATTTGGACCTACAATGGTAAAGTTACTCATTTGAGGACGGGTAATAGGCGTTGCATTGGTACCACTGGCATCATTATCGCACTCTACACCATTACCGGCATCACCTGCATCCACAAAATCAGGCTTGCGCATTGAAATTCCATATTGGATCTTTCCGGTAAAGCCGAAGTCAAAGTCAAAATCATCGTCTGCGGTAGCAAAAGCGATCAGGTTCTTAGCATTGACCGTACCACCGAAAAATTCGAAAGCATCATCGTTACCAAAAGAGACCATTACGTTCTCGATGATAGTACCGGAACCTACTCCACCGCATGTCAGTCCATTGATCTCAGAGCCAGGCTCGGCTGCGATACCTGCATATTCAATACGCACAAAACGAAGCACACCACTTGCATCAAGCGGGTCGGTGCCACCATACTGACGGCCTACTCCTCCCTCAATAACGGGAGCGGGGTCAAGAGGACGATTGGTAGGAGCCTTACCCAACAAAATGATACCACCCCAGTCACCGGGCGCTCTTGAGCCAATGGCCTTTCCGCTGGTAAACACGATCGGGCTGGTGCTGGTACCTTGTGCAATGATCTTGGCACCACGCTCAATGATAAGCGCTCCTTTTTCGGCCACATCACTTTGAACTACACAACCTGCTTCGAATGTAACGGTAGCGCCATCTACTACGTACACATATCCTTTTAAGATCCATTTTCCCTTGGCGTAAAATTTACTAGAAGAGATCACACCGGTAATTACGTTACTGGTAGGATCAGTGGGAGGGGTAATAGTACCGCCACCATCTTCAAAAGTGACCTTGACGCAAGAAGTGGCACCGAACAGTACGATAGAGATCAGTGCGCTGAAAAGAAGCTGCTTCATATACTTGTTTTTGAGTTTAGACTAGAGTTGGGTTTATTTTTTTTGAGTAGCAAAATCATAGGTAAAACCGAGTGTGATCGTAGAGCCCGGACGGAAAGAATAGAACAGGCGGTCGGTAGCGGCTTGGTAAGAGGTCTTCTCTCCCACGTTCTCATAGAAATAATATGCGGGATTCAGGATATCGGACCATGTAAGCCTGAACTCTCCTTTGTTGTCGAATACCTTCTTGGCAATTTGCAGGTCTACCTGGTCGCGGGGACGCTCATACACATCAGGAAAACCCAGATCGTTGAGACCTACCAGGCTCAGTCGCTCACCGATCCGGTTATACAAAAGCGAGCCATTGATACCACGGGTAGAATTATCAAACTGTAAACCCAGATTGATCAGGTAAGGAGATTGCCCTTGCAAGGGGCGGTTGCTGGTCTCAGCTGCACCACCACCTGTGGTAGAGGCCAGGGTTACCTTCGAATAGATATACGTGAGGTTGGCAAAGGTGCTCAGCTTACTGAGACCCTCATTGAAATCGATCAAATTCTTTCTGATCTCCAGCTCTGCTCCTAGTGTCAAGGCCTCTTGTGCATTGTAAAAACGGTAATTACGACGATCGAGTACGCTAGAGGGGTTCAAGCGAAGCTCGATGGGATTGATAAATGATTTATAGAAACCGCCAATGGTGATACCTTCTCCGGCCTTGGGATAAAACTCATAACGGACATCAACGTTGTTGATCGCCGTACGCAAAAGATCGGGATTTCCATCGACCGCATAGTTTACTTCGTAATCAAAGAAAGAGAAGGGGGCAATCTCACGAAACTCAGGACGAGCCACTGTTTGACTGGCTGCCAAACGAATACTATGCTTAGAAGAAGGAGAGTACGTAAGGTTAAAAGAAGGTAATAGATCCCACTTCTCGGTGTTAACTATAACACGCTTGGCGGTCACATCTTTAGTGGTGAGGAACTGCTGAAAGTTCTCTACGCGTACGCCCCACACCAAACGCCAGTCATCCGCGAGCTTGTTGTCGAACATACCGAACATGCCATTCAAGATCGAAACGCCGAAGTATTTGTCTTGGTTGTTGGTAAAGTCTAAGATCTTGAAACCTTGATTCGAGATATTGGACTGATTAAAGATCTGGTTGTACGGTTGATAGTTGAGCTGGCTATTGAACTGAAAGATGCTGGCAGGCTCCCAACGAACGATGCGGCTGCGAAAATCACGAATTCTGATAATAGTAGAGCCTCCGGTCTTGAAACTTTGCTTTTGCTTTCCCATCGTAAAAGGAATCACGAGGGCACCGTTGGCACCGTAGCTGTAGTCTTTCAGGTCGCTGTAAAAGCGACGGGTGTCATCATCGTTGAACTCAAAAGGAGCCGTGGTTCCGCGAGGGCGAAAATATGCGTAGGTTCTTAGATCGGGCTGTGTCTTCCAGTTGTATCCGAAATTTCCATTCCAAGTAAGTTTTATTCCGCTCTTGGTCAACTGGTGCGTTCCTTCGAGCTGGCTGGTGTACAGCGAGCGCTGGTTGAGGACCGACGAGCGAAAGTCAAGGTCTTGAATACGATCATAGTTAACGCCGGTACGAGTGTAATAGTTATCCTCAAACAACTGATTGAACAAATTCTTAAAAGAGACCTTATGCTTGCCTTTTACGTAGGTAATATTAGCGATGGCCCCGGTGTTAACGGAGTATTTGTTTTGACTATCGTACATCTCTACCAGCAGGTCTCCGTCATCTTGATGCAAATTGCGCTCAACATCGAATTTGAGCATACTGTTACGATACTGAACAGACAAGATGGTACCGAGCGTTCCGCCGTTCTTAAATTTCGTATTGGTACCCCAGGTGATATTATATGTCTGGATGGGAGCGGCTTGGGAAGAAACTTCTTGGCCCACGCTATTATTAAAGAGTTTACTCATCTCGATCTGCTGGCCTACCCCGGTATTCGTTGCACTCAGAATACGATAGGCTTGCGGAGTGGTCGGAAATCCTGCAGGCATGGAGCGGGTACCATCATCGAAGCCAAGCCAATCGGTCTTGTTACGTTCGTTGCTGGTAAAATCTTTAAAAGTAGATTGGTTATTAAAGCCCCAGCTGACACCAACGGTCAACAGACTGCGCGCAGGAACATCTTTGGTATTGATCTGCACCAAGCCACCTGCAAACTCACCGGTCAGGTCGGGCGTAGCTGTTTTGTTGATGATGATGTTATCGACCATTACCGAGGGGATCACATCGAAAGAGAAGGCCTTCTTGTCAGGCTCTGAGCTGGGTAACTGGGCGTTATTGATCTGCGCTGCATTATAACGATCGCTCAACCCTCTCACGACCACAAACTTGTTGTCTTGAATACTGGTACCGCTTACACGCTTCAATACCTCTCCGGTATTCTTGTCGGGTGTGCGACGAATAAAGTCAGCAGCCAGTCCGCTGGATAGTGCCATGTTGCTACGCTGAAAACTAAGCAACGCACTGGTATTTTCTTGACGGCGAGATGAACTGGTAATGGTAACCGCCTGCAAATTAGAGGTAGCCTTTTCGATCAGTACGATCTCGATAATATTTTCTTGATTAGCCTTTACTTCAATATCCGCGATCTCCTTTCCCTCGTAACCCGTGTTGGTTACTTTAATTGAATACTTTTTTCCCACCTCGAGATTCACGTAAAACTTTCCTTCCACATCGGTGGTCAGATTTCTAGTCGATCCGTTTTGTAAAGTGATGTTAGCTCCGACCAACGGCTCATTGCGCACATTGGTAACTTTACCCGCTACTGAGATCGTTTGGGCAGCAACGTTGAGCCCTTGCAGAGAAATTATAAGAAGTAATAAGATTCTAACCCTTGCCAGCATGTGCTTCAATTTGACGCAAAAGTGTAGCAATCAGGTTACCGACGTATAACTACCAGGTTAAGCTATCGTTATTCGATTATTACCGGAATGTTAACTAGCGCTAAAATTTGATTTATAGTGCTTTATAAAACTTAATGGCCATAGGGACCCTGGTTAAACTAATGAGTTGTTGGCTTGTATTAAATTAACATTAATTCTCCTGCTTGCCCCCACCCCCATTCTACATACTGTATTTTCGCAATTCACTACCTGTCGTGCAGGCATAAACTAGAAACAATGTCCGGACTCAACTCCTTTTTAAAGATTTTCATGCCAAAGAATGCGGTTTTCTTTGAGCTATTTGAACAAGTGGCCGAAAACCTGTCGATTATGGGCACCCAGCTAAAAGCCGTGGTGGCAGAACATGACATAGACAAAAGGGTCGCATTGATTGCCGTGATAGAAGACTTAGAGCACCAAAACGACGACCTGACCCATAATTTATTTACCGAGCTGGGACGCAATTTTATCACTCCTTTCGATCGCGAGGATATTCATGCGCTAGCCACCTCATTAGATGATATCGCCGATTACATTTACGGATCGGCCAAGAAAATGAATTTCTACCGCGTTAACACGAACGATATGGGCATGCAAAAATTTGCAGAGCTCATCGAGCAAGGCTGCCAACAGGTAAAGATCGCCGTAACGCAGCTGCGCGATATGAAAAATATCAAAGCTATCACCGAAGCGATGATCAAGATCAACAGCATAGAGAACCAAGCGGATGATATCTTTGACATGAGCATCGAAAGACTGTTTGCCTTAGAAGAAAATGCGAAAGAGGTCATTAAGATCCGAGAGATCTATCAGGTAATGGAGCTGGCCACCGACAAGTGCGAAGATGCCAGCAATGTGATCGAATCCATTATTATTAAATACGCTTAACCCGGCTCATGACCCCTTTTCTCATCTCCATCATCGTGCTGGCACTGGTGTTCGATTACATCAATGGGTTTCACGACGCGGCCAACTCTATCGCTACGGTTGTTTCTACCAAGGTGCTCACCCCTTTTCAAGCGGTATTGTGGGCGGCCATCTTTAATTCAGTGGCCTTTTTTATTTTTAAAGATCATGGTGTGGCCAATACGGTAGCCAAAACGGTAGATGCCAGTAAGGTTGAATCGGCCATTATGATGCAAGTCATCTTTGCCGGCCTGATCGCCGCAATTGCCTGGAACCTGCTGACCTGGTGGTTCGGTATTCCATCCTCCTCTTCTCATACGCTAATTGGAGGATTTGCCGGAGCCGGTGTAGCAGCAGCCGGAATAGATGCCGTTAATTCTGCGGTGATTCTCAAAACGGTCAGCTTTATTTTTCTGGCGCCTCTAATTGGTATGTTGATGGCCTTCATTATGTCTCTTTGGTTCTTGAGCTCGTTTCGAAAAGGCTGGACCTCTAAGATTTTTTCTCTGCTGGTCATCTGTTACGTCGCTTATTTTTTAGTTGCCAACATTGAGACTGACCCCGCCGCTTTGATGGGAAAAACACATTACAAGGAGTATTGGGTTCAGGTGATCTTCTACTCAAAGAACTTCAAATGGATCTTGCTCGCCACGATCCTGCTTACCATGGCAATCTTTGCCTTATACCTTAGCAAGCTCAACGCCCATCGCTCCAATCTCTGGTTCAAAAAATTACAATTGGTCTCTTCGGCGGCCTTTAGCATCGGCCATGGCGGTAACGACGCACAAAAGGTAATGGGAATCATTACCGCTGCACTCATCGCCGGTGGCAACATCTCCAGCTTCGAAGAAATGCCTCAATGGGTTCCCATTGCTTGTTACGCCGCCATCGGCTTTGGTACAATGAGTGGAGGTTGGAAGATCGTCAAGACCATGGGCACGCGCATTACCAAAGTAACTCCCTTCGAAGGGGTGGCTGCCGAGACCGCTGGCGCCATCACTTTATTTATGACCGAGGCGCTCAAGATTCCTGTCAGTACTACGCATACCATTACCGGAGCCATTATGGGAGTCGGCGCCACCAAACGATTATCGGCCGTGCGCTGGGGCGTTACCATCAATCTTGTCTGGGCCTGGATCTTGACCATCCCCGTTAGTGCATTGCTGGCGGGTCTGATCTACTGGCTCATGCGCTTCTTCTAATTTTTTTGTGCCCAAACTTTGATGAGAAATACGGAGTTTTGCTCTGCAATTCATCCTATGTCTAAAATCGTCGTAACAGGAGGCTGTGGCTATATCGGCTCTCACACCATCATTGATCTGATCGAGAACGGGTACGAAGTAATTTGCATCGATAATAACTCGCGCTCCAATGCAGCCGCCTTGCAGGCGGTCACTGCGATTACCGGTAAAGCGGTCAAACATTACAAGATAGACCTCTGTAATTACGACGACACATATGCCGTGTTCGAAGAGCATCCCGATATTTCAGGTGCCATTCACTTCGCAGCCTATAAGGCCGTGGGCGAATCGGTAGAGGATCCATTACTATACTTCGACAACAACCTGCAATC
>DNMB01000082.1:12226-12476 GCA_003489485.1 Chitinophagaceae bacterium
ATTTGCTCAAATGCATCGATGAGTTCGGGGTTTCACATTTTGTATTCTCTTCTTCTTGTACCGTGTATGGCAACCCCGACCAGATTCCGGTTACGGAGGCTACACCTATTAAGACAGCTGAATCACCCTATGGCTCTACCAAACAGATCAGCGAACAGATCATTCAAGATTATGCCAAACGTTCTGCTGCCAATCATATTTTGCTGCGATACTTTAATCCTGCCGGTGCTCACCCCACTGCCTTGCTCGG
>DNMB01000082.1:12810-14777 GCA_003489485.1 Chitinophagaceae bacterium
GAACTTCCACTCGGCAAACCACAAAATCTGGTACCGGCCATCACCCAAACGGCCATCGGAAAAATAGATAAACTGGTGGTGCATGGTACGGACTATCCGACCCGGGATGGCTCTTGCATCAGAGATTATATTCATGTGTGCGACCTGGCCCATGCGCATACCCTTGCCCTTCGCTACCTCGAAGAAGAAAGAAACAAAGAGGCTTGTGAGGTCTTTAATCTCGGTACCGGAACCGGCAACACGGTGCTTGAGGCCATTGCCGCCTTCGAAAAAGCCAGCGGACAGGCGCTTCGCTACGAGATCGGACCCCGCCGACCGGGAGACGTGGTAGCCATTTTTGCCAATAATGACCGGGCCAAAACCATTTTAGGATGGGAGACACGCTATACGCTCAACGATATTATGAGTACCGCCTGGAACTGGGAACAAAAGCTGCACGATAAAAAGACCGTTTTTGGTTGATAAATCGGGGATCATATTTTTTTTGCCTTAACCCCTTGCACTTACTTTTGCCACTATGCTGAAAGAAATTCAATCGACCGGAAATAAAGACACCCGAAGCGGTTTCGGAGATGGTATTGTAGAAGCGGCCCGCAAGAACCCAAATGTGGTGGCACTCACCGCAGACCTGGCCGGCTCGCTGAAGTTGAACCAGTTCATGAAAGAATTTCCGGAGCGCTTTATTCAGTGTGGAATCGCAGAGGCGAACATGATCGGTGTGGCGGCAGGACTCACCATTGGCGGCAAGATCCCTTTTACGACGACTTTCGCCAATTTCTCTACCGGACGCGTCTATGACCAGATCCGTCAAAGCGTTGCGTACAGCGAAAAAAATGTAAAGATCTGCGCTTCGCATGCCGGTCTTACGCTTGGCGAAGACGGCGCTACGCACCAGATCTTAGAAGATATCGGCATGATGAAGATGCTGCCCGGCATGGCCGTGGTAGTGCCCTGCGACTATGCACAAACCAAAGCCGCTACCGAGGCGATTGCCGAATACAAAGGACCTGTTTACTTGCGTTTTGGTCGTCCGGCCTGGCCTATTTTTACCAGCGCACTCCCCTTTGAGATGGGAAAAGCACAGCACTTCTCTAGCGGAAACGACATCAGCATTTTTGCCTGTGGTCATATGGTATGGAATGCCATACAAGCAGGTGTACTATTAGAAGAAAAGGGAATCAGTGTAGAGGTCATTAATATTCATACGATCAAACCCCTTGATGAAGCCGCCGTGGTGGCCTCACTAAAAAAGACTGGCTGTGCGGTTACTGCCGAGGAGCATAGTATCTATGGTGGATTGGGAGATTCCATTGCGCAAGTGGCGGCAAAGCACTGCCCCGTGCCTATCGAGTACGTGGGCACGCGCGATACGTTTGGCGAAAGTGGTACGCCTGCGCAACTGCTTAAAAAATACGGTCTTGACGTGCCCGATATTGTAGCCGCGGCAGAAAAGGCCCTTGCCCGCAAGCATTAAACCTTAGCCTATCTTTAAGGTCTGAGTGCAATAGACCTTAATGGCCGACATTTCCGACAACGAATTACTGCTGCGCTTTAAGAGTGCAGAAACGCGCGAAGCCGCTTTTACTGACCTGATCAAAAAATACCAAGAGCGGCTCTATTGGCACATACGCCGTTTGGTAGTATCGCACGAAGATGCCAACGACCTGCTGCAAAATGTGTTGATCAGAGTTTGGAATGCCCTCGAAAAATTTAGAGAAGAGAGTCAACTATATACCTGGCTGTACCGCATTGCCACCAACGAATGCCTGAGCTTTCTGGAACAGAAAAAAAAGCGCGCCACCCTTCAGTTAAGCGATGACGAAAACGGGCTGGTACATCAACTAAAAGCAGATGCCGACTTTGACCCTCAAAAACTGGAATGGAAACTACAAGTGGCCATTCAGCAGCTACCCGAAAAACAAAGGATTGTATTTTCGCTGAGGTATTTCGATGAAATGCCCTACGAA
>DNMB01000082.1:15158-15696 GCA_003489485.1 Chitinophagaceae bacterium
CATCATGCGGCCAAAAAAATTGAACGCTTTTTACTCGATCATTAAACCACCTCTCTTTAAAAAGGTCTTATAACAGATGTCCGATCAGCACCACAATAACGCAGCACTTAACGCCGAGACGCCCGGTCTTCCCTGCCCGGCGCCCCCTATGCCTTGGCGCGTTCCCACTGGTTATTTCGAGCAACTCTCCGCTTCGGTGCTGGAACGCATTCGCATCGAAAACGATGCGTTGCCGCCCGTGCTGCAATCATTAAAAGACACTGCGGCTCACCGACCCGGCTGGCCCTATCGGGTACCTGCTGGTTATTTTGACCAACCGCAGCGTTACGCAGCAACAAACAAGAACGAAGCGCCCGTTATTACGCTTCGCAATCGTTCCTTTTTTAAATATGCTGTTGCTGCAGCCGTACTGGCAACTGTATTTGGAATTGGTCGTTGGTACCAGCAAAATGCTACTCCCGACATTGATACGGATCCTGCGCATTGGGTACGCAACCAGGTCAAAAAAGAATCGACCGAAAAGATCGAAAGCTATATT
>DNMB01000171.1:0-4196 GCA_003489485.1 Chitinophagaceae bacterium
TTTTTTTGTACACTAATCAGCCAAATGTTCCCTTTCAATGTATTGGTATAATCCTGCCCACTAGTTTCTTGTTGTTCGGCGTTGCGTACATTAAAATTGCCTCGCAGTAGTTGCTGCGTGCTATCGACGCGCACTGTCAGTTGCCAGTCTACGCTTCCGATAAATATATGGGGGATGGTTACAGGAAAGCGAACGACAGTGCGCTCTCCCGCACCGAGGGTAAAATATTGATTTGCCAATTGATTGTAAAACCAGCCGTCGACGGGTTGCTTTTTTGCAGCATCAAAAAGCTCCAGTTGCAGATTGCCCGTTTTTTCTTGCGAGCTTGTGTTATGCAGTACGAATTGTAGTTTCGGCTGGTCGCCTTGATAAAAGAAAAAAGGAAGTTCAGCCTTGGCCTGAATGGATGACTGTGCAAGGGCAGTAGAGCCAAGCACTCCCAATATCCCAAACACCAATAGCAGCAGCTTACGCATTTACTTTTTTAAGACCTCGGCCATCTTTTTTCCTATGTCGGCCGGACTGCTCACCACATGAATACCGCAGTCGCTCATGATCTTCATTTTTGCAGCGGCCGTATCGTCGGCTCCACCCACGATCGCGCCGGCATGGCCCATTCTTCTTCCGGGAGGTGCTGTTTGCCCTGCGATGAATCCTACCACGGGCTTTTTGTTGCCGTTCGCTTTTATCCAATTGGCTGCCTCTGCTTCCATGCCTCCTCCGATCTCTCCGATCATTACGATGGCATCGGTATTGGGGTCTTGCATAAAGAGCTCTACGGCTTCTTTGGTGGTGGTGCCAATGATGGGATCACCGCCAATTCCCACAGCGGTAGAAATGCCCAATCCGGCTTTGGCTACCTGATCGGCCGCCTCATAGGTGAGGGTACCGGATTTAGAGACGATGCCGATTCTTCCCTTTACAAAAACAAAGCCGGGCATTATACCCACCTTGCATTCTCCGGCTGTAATAACGCCAGGACAATTGGGGCCCACCAGACGAGTGGGCTTGCCCAGCAGGTAATTTTTTACGCGCACCATATCTTGAACGGGAATGCCCTCGGTAATGCAAACCACCAGTCCGATCCCGGCTTCGGCCGCTTCCATGATGGCATCGGCAGCAAAGGCGGGAGGTACAAAAATGATACTGACATCGGCCCCGGTCGCTTTAACCGCATCGGCCACGGTGTTAAATACTGGGCGATCCAAATGGGTGGTGCCGCCTTTTCCGGGGGTTACGCCACCGACCAGTTGGGTGCCATACTCGATCATTTGGGTAGCATGAAAACTGCCTTCGGTGCCAGTAAATCCCTGCACCAGTACTTTGGAATTCTTATTGATAAGGATACTCATAGCAAGCTGCTTAAAAGTTGCCGCAAAGGTAGGGATTTGTGGCTATCAAGGTCGGGTCATATCGTCCATGTTACGAACGTTGGGGATTTTTCCGGCCTCTTCGAGCATGCGCATGTCCTTGGCGTCTTTTAAGAACTCGGAGGCAAAAATAAAATCGTTCAGTAGTTGATTCTTGCTAAAAATAATATCCTTGCGGGTGCCTTCCCATTCTTTTTTCCCTTGGTACATGTACATGATGTAATCGCCCGTTTCCATTACACTGTTCATGTCGTGCGTGTTGACCACGGTGGTGATATTGAATTCAACGGTCAGGTCCTTGATCAACTTGTCGATGACCAGTGAGGTTTGCGGATCCAGACCCGAGTTGGGTTCGTCGCAAAAAAGATATTTTGGATTCAGCACCACAGCCCGGGCCAGGGCTACTCGCTTTTTCATACCCCCGCTCAGTTCGGCCGGAAATTTTCGGTTTACGTCCTTTAGATTGACTCGTTCGAGTGCTTCGTTGACCCGCTTTAGTTTTTGAGAGGAGGAGTCTGTTGTGAACATATCGAGTGGAAACAAGATGTTCTGTTCTACGGTGAGTGAATCAAAAAGTGCCGACCCCTGAAAGAGCATTCCGATCTCTTTTCGGATGTTGGTGCGTTGCTCATGGTCCATTGCAAAGAAGTTCTCTCCTTGGTACATGATCTCGCCTTGGTCGGGCGTAAGCAATCCTACCATGCATTTCATCAGTACCGTTTTACCGCTGCCGCTGGCACCAATGATCAGGTTGCATTGACCCGGTTTCATTTGGGCGCTCACGTTTTCGATAACGACCTTATCGCCAAATTTCTTTTGTATGTTCTTTACTTCGATCATGGGTTACTCAGAGTAATAGGGCCGATAAGATATAGTCGGCAAATAAAATCAATACGCAGCTTACCACCACTGCTTTGGTGCTGGCCCGTCCAATTTCGAGTGCGCCTCCCCGAACATGGTAGCCGAAGTAGGCAGGAATACTCGAAATGATAAATGAAAAAACATAGCCTTTTACCAGGGCAAAAAATACATTGTAAGGTAAAAAGTCGTCGGCCAGTCCCTTATCGAACATGTTTGGAGAAATGATACCTGCGGCCGTACCGGCCAGCCTTCCTCCCCATATGCCAAGAGCCATTGCGATGATCACGAGCAGGGGGATCATCAGCATGGCGGCCGCAATTTTTGGCAAGATCAGATAGGTTCGGGTATTGATACCCATTATCTCAAGCGCATCGATCTGTTCACTGACGCGCATGTTGCCCAGCTCGCTGGCAATACGGCTTCCGGCCACACCGGCCAGTACGATACACACAAGGGTAGGGGCAAACTCCAAAATGACCGTATCGCGTACGATCTGCGCAATGGTGGTCAGCGGTATCAGCGGACTGACCAATTGGTAAGCCGTTTGTATGGTAGAGACCGCTCCGATAAATACAGAAATGATGGCCACGATGCCCAGCGATCCAAATCCTATCTCCATGCACTGGTGCATCAACTCCTTCCAGTACATGCTGGCTTTTTCGGGGCGTTTGAACATGCCTTTAAGCATGAGCAAAAACTGTCCTATGTCACTGAGCAGACTCATGCTTGTTACGCATTTTTTTCTTTACGAAAACGCTTCCACCAACGGGATTGTCTTACGATCTCTTGGGTAGGCGTCTGTGTCTTTGATTTTTGCTGCGCATCTACCACTGCAATAACGGCCATGTTAAGGATGCTGCGAATGGAGCTGCCTAGTTGTAAGATATGCACCGGTTTTTTCAGTCCCAGCAAGATCGGCCCTACCGCATCGGCCGTGTCCAGTTCTTTCATGAGGTTGTAGGCGATATTACCCGCAGCCAGATTGGGGAAGATCAGTACATTGACATCTTTGTCTGCTAGTTCGCAAAAGGGATAATTCTCTTGCATCAATTCTTTGTTGAAAGCCACGCTGGCCTGCATTTCTCCCTCCACGATCAACGAAGGATTCTTTTCTTTTACAATGGTACGTGCGCGGGCCACCATTTTTGCCTCGGGCGAATCGCTGCTGCCAAAGTTTGAATAGCTGAGCATGGCAATGCGCGGGATGATGTTGAACTGTCTGACCTCTTTGGCGGCCAGCAGGGTAATTTCAGCCAGCTCTTCGGCAGTAGGATTAAAATTGACAGTGGTATCTGCTAGAAACAGGGGCCCTTTCTTGGTCAGCATCATGTACATTCCTGCGATCTTGCTCACCCCTTCTTCCATGCCGATCACCTGAATGGCCGGCCGAATGGTATCGGGATAATTTTTGGTGAGTCCCGAGATCATGGCATCGGCTTCGCCACATTCTACCATCATGCATCCAAAATGGTTTCGGTCTTTCATGATCTTTCTTGACTCATGCACATTGAAGCCTTTGCGGCTGCGCTTGGCCAAGAACAGATCTCCGTAGTGATTTCTTTTTTCTTCTAGTGCATCACTGCGCGGATCGAATACAGGCAACCCTTCCAGGTCTATTCCATTTTCGGCAGCGATGGCTTTGATCTTTTCTTCATTGCCAAGTAAGATCGGAAATCCGATCCCTTCGTCGAAGACCAGCTGTGCCGCTTTCAGTATTTTAATGTTGTCGGCCTCGGCAAAAACAATTCGTTTGGGATCTCTTCTGGCTTTGTTTCCGATGGCACGCATTACCTGGTTGTCAAGCCCCAGGCGCTTGTTCAATTCTGTGGTGTACAGGTCCCAGTCTTTAATGGGGTACTGTGCCACGCCACTTTCCATCGCCGCTTTTGCTACGGCCGGAGCCACGGTGGCGAGCAGGCGCGGATCGAGTGGTTTTGGAATAATATAGTTGGGGCCAAAGCTGAT
>DNMB01000171.1:4583-10194 GCA_003489485.1 Chitinophagaceae bacterium
TCGGCAAGCGCTTTTACAGCGGCCAGCTTCATCGCTTCGTTGATCTGTTTGGCTCTTACATCGAGTGCGCCTCTGAATATATAGGGGAAGCCCAGTACGTTGTTGACTTGATTGGGATAGTCGCTTCTTCCGGTTGCCATGATGATATCTTTTCTGGCTTCGGTAGCATCTTCCCAACTGATCTCGGGGTCCGGATTGGCCATGGCAAACACGATGGGGTTCTTGGCCATGCTTTTGATCATCTCTTTAGAGAGAATATCGCCCTTGCTAAGCCCGATAAATACATCGGCATCTTTCATGGCTTCGGCCAGTGTCAGATTCTTTCCTTTGGCAACGAACTCTTTTTTTAGTTCGTCCAGATCGGTCCTGCTTTCGTGCACCAGCCCTTTGCTGTCGTACACCCAGAAATTTTCTTTGCGTGCTCCCAGCGCCACGTACAACTTCATGCAGGCTACGGCCGCCGCACCGGCACCACTCACTACAAAGCGTAGTTTCTCGATTCTTTTTTTCTGCAACTCGCAGGCGTTGAGCAACGCGGCCGCACTAATGATCGCTGTGCCGTGCTGATCGTCGTGCATCAGCGGAATGCTGAGTTCTTCTTTTAGTCGTTTCTCTATGTAAAAACATTCCGGTGCCTTGATGTCTTCCAGATTGATTCCGCCAAAGGTGGGTTCGAGGGCTTTAACGATGGCTACGAATTTCTCCGGATCTTGCTCGTTGATCTCAATGTCAAAGACGTCGATATCGGCAAAGATCTTGAAGAGTACGCCCTTTCCCTCCATTACCGGTTTACCGGCCTCGGGGCCAATATCGCCCAGTCCCAGCACCGCAGTTCCATTGCTGATCACAGCCACCAGATTTCCCTTGGCCGTGTATTTATATACATTTTCTTTATTGGCGGCTATTTCTAAACAAGGCTCGGCTACGCCGGGAGAATAGGCCAGTGATAAGTCTCGTTGTGTTTTTGCCTCTTTGGTGGGTACCACTTCTATTTTTCCGGGTCGTCCTTTTGCGTGATACTCAAGAGCCTGTTGCTTTCGTAGGTCGTGCTGCATAAATAGAGGTTGAGTTACTTCATTACCATACGGCTGAAATGAATTGCAAGGTACGACAAAATAAGGGGTACGGCCTTGCGTAAGGGGTACGGCGCATCAGGGTGTAAGACGTGCGCCCAGCCAGGCCATCATGGCGGCGCCATGGGCAATGGCCGCTTCGTCTACCATAAAGCGGGCGGTATGCACACCATGCGTGTTGCCAAGAGAGCGGTTCAATATGCCCAGTCTAAAAAAACAGGCCGGTAGCTGCTGTGCATAGTAGCCAAAGTCCTCGGCACCCATTCGTAGTTCGGTCTCACTGATGTTTTGATCTCCCACTAGCGCTGCGGCCAGCGGAACGACTTGTGCATGTAGTTTCTCATCGTTATGCACACAAGGATAACCGATGTCGATGTGCAATAAGGCTTCGCCGCCCATCGATGTGACCAGTTGCTCGGTAAGTTCTCGAATCAATTGATGCGCCTTAAATCGCCACGCTTCGTTCATGGCCCGAAACGTACCCATCAGTTTTACCTGATCGGGAATTACGTTGGTGGTGGTTCCCCCTTTTATGGAGGTAATGGACAATACGGTCGGGTTAAACGGGTCATTATGTCGACTGATCAATTGTTGTAATGCCGTTATGAGCTGCGCGCTGATTAGTATCGGGTCTATTGTCAGATGAGGAGAGGCCGCATGTCCTCCCTTACCCTTGATGGTAATATAGAGCTCATCGGCGCTGGCCATTACTTTTCCGGAGCGAAAAGAAAAGGTTCCGGTCTCGAGCGTAGTGCTTACGTGCAATGCTACGATGGCCTGTGGCGCGGGATTGGTCAGTACGCCCTCTTTAATGAGAAGGGAGGCCCCTCCCGGATTTTTTTCTTCTCCCGGCTGAAAGATAAGTTTAACAGTTCCTTCCCACTGCGATCTGGTCTCTTGCAGAATACGAGCTGCTCCCAGTAAACAACTTGTATGCACATCGTGACCGCATGCATGCATGATGCCTTCTTTTACCGAGCGAAAAGGAAGGTCGTTCTCTTCTTGTATGGGAAGAGCATCCATGTCTGCCCTAAGCGCTATGGTTTTTTTATCGGGATTTTTTCCTTCAATGCATCCAATTACACCGGTGTTGGCCATTTTGCTGGTGGCAATACCAAGTTGATGCAACTTTTCTTGAACAAAGGCCGCTGTCTCAAACTCCTGATAGCTCAGCTCGGGATGTGCGTGCAGGTGGCGTCTCCAACCGATCATATCAGCTGAATACGTTTGGGCTAGTTGCAAAAAGGTTGTTTGCATACAGCAAAAATAAGGGAAGCTATAATGAGTAAGTCTTGTAGCGGGTGACTCAATCTTGGGAGTTGCCTTCTGCTTCTGTGGCGCCTTTCAACTTTACTTCGATAATATCGTTGATGATAAATACCCCTTTAGGAAACAGTAGCTCGAGCCTTCGCTGATACTGCTCGGCTTCTTTTCGCTCTTTAAAGTTGCCGGCTTTGACCCGGTAGTATGGGGATTGATGAAAGAGGTAGGCTTTTAGTTCGGGAAAGTAGGTATAGACCTTTGTTTTAGCGGCAAGGGCCTCTTCGCGAAGAGTGGTGCTAATAACTAACAGTCTAAACCCTTTGTCTTGGCGGCGAGATTGACGGCTGGTCTCTTCGTTTACCTGAATTTGTTTTTTGATCAGCAGGTCTATGCGATTATCTTTTTGTACGCTGACCTTACTGTTCTGGCGAGGTTTGATGAACAGACTGTCTTGGGCCTGGAGCGGTTGGCCGCTCGCCCAAAGCATCAACAATTGCACTACAAAAATAATTCTGCCCATAGCGCAAAGGTAGTTTACCCTGGCTGATTCTGGTTAGTAGGATGCTCCCGAGCCGGCTATTTGCTGAATAGGATGCCAGGTGGTCTTTATCTCTTGCAGATCCGCGATCAGGTAAGGCGATTGTGCATTTTCGTATTGCCAGTCTGCCACTGGCCAGTGAATGATCCTTTTAAGATTACCGGTTGCTTTTGTGCGAAGCGAAGAAAGGGTAGCCGTATCCTTTTCTGCATACACTAAAGCATTTACGTCGCGGTGCTCGGCGATCCACGGAAGTAGTTCTTCTTTGCTGCCGGTTAGTATGTTCACTACTCCGCCCGGCACATCAGCGCTATGCAGCACCTCGGCCAGGCTAACAGCGCAAAGTCCTTTTTCTTGGTTGGCCAGCACTACGGCGGTATTGCCTCCTGCCAGACAAGGTGCCAATACACTAACCAGACCCAGCAGGGGGCTGGCAGGAGCTACAATGGCAACCACTCCCATCGGTTCACAAACAGAAAAGTTGTAATGACTCGATGCTACCGGATTGACGGTACTAAATAGGGCCTGGTATTTGTCGCACCAGCCCGCATAATGAATCAACCTGTCGATGGCACCCGTTGTCTCGCTAAGGGCCGCAGTTCTTGAGAGCCCTTGCTGCTGCAGCTCTGCCAAGAACTGGTCTTTTCTGGTCTCGAGCATTTCAGCGATGCGGTACAAGATTTGGCTTCGGTTGTATGCGGCCCGCTGGCTCCAGCTTCCTAGTGCACCTCGCGCCGACACGATGGCTTCTCTGCAATCTTTTCGAGAGGCAAGACAAAGGTTCGCGACCTTGTTACCCTTTGCATCGAGGGCGGCATAATACCTTCCGGATTCAGTTCTGGGAAACTGTCCCCCAATGAAGAGTTTGTATGTTTTTAGTACCGAAAGTCTTTGAGTGGTTTTTTTCATTGCCTGCATAGATTAAAAAGTAACGTAAGGAAGTAAACCATGCCATCCGCCCTCTCTGCCATAGCCGCTCTCTTTGTATCCGCCAAAGGGAGAAGCTGGGTCGAACAGGTTGTATGAATTGGCCCAGACCACACCGGCCTTAAGTCTTCGGCTCATGTTAAAGATCCTAGATCCTTTATCGGTCCACACCCCGGCACTGAGTCCGTATGGGGTGTTGTTCGCCTTTTCAATCACCTCATCTTCGGTTCTGAATGTTAGAATGGCCAGCACCGGACCAAAGATCTCTTCTTGCGCAAGCCGGCTACTTTGAGCCACTTTGGTAAAAAGAGTAGGGCGGCAGTAAAATCCTTTTTTGGGAAGCAGTGCATCACTTTGATAGTGGAGAGCGCCCTCTTTTTTGCCGAGCCGAATGTAGTAGTTGATCTTCTCCAGCTGAGCGGCTGAATTGATAGCGCCTATGTCGGTGTTCTTGTCCATGGGGTCTCCCACCAGTAAGGTGGCCATTCTGTCTTTTAGTTTTTGGATAAAGACCGCAGCGATCGATTCTTGTACATACAGTCTCGATCCGGCGCAGCAAACATGACCTTGGTTAAAGAAGATCCCATTGACCACGCCCTCTACTGCTTGGTCAATGGGCGCATCACTGAAAATAATGTTGGCCGCTTTTCCGCCTAATTCGAGCGTTAGTTTTTTATGTGTGCCTGCCGTTTCTTGCTGAATCAATTTTCCTACCGCTGTCGATCCGGTAAAGGCGATCTTGTTGATACCGCCATGTCGGACCAATGCCGATCCGGTGGGCCCGGCTCCCGTTATGATATTTACGACGCCCGCAGGCAGATCGGCTTCTTCAATGATCGAGGCGAGTTTGAGCGTGGTAAGCGAGGTGGTTTCGGCCGGTTTTAAAACAATTGTGTTGCCCGTGGCCAGTGCCGGTGCGATCTTCCATGCAGCCATCAGCAATGGAAAATTCCAGGGTGTAATCTGTGCCGCCACGCCAAGGGATTTTGCTTTTCTGTTCGAAAATGCATAATCGAGTTTATCGGCCCATCCTGCATAGTAGAAAAAATGATTGCAGGCCATAGGTATGTCGAAGTCCCGACTTTCGCGAATGGGTTTTCCGCCGTCGAGCGTTTCCATTACGCTCAGCTCGCGTGCCTGCTCTTGCATAAGTCGGGCAATTCTAAAAATATATTTACCCCGTTCTGCCGCAGGCATTTTTTTCCAGTATTTATCGTAAGCGGTTCGGGCTGCCGAAACGGCCTTCTCTACATCTTCGCTCTCCGCTATGGCCGCGCGGTATAGTTTTTTTTCATTGGCAGGATTGATGCTGTCCAAATAAGCACCTCGCTTGGGCTTTTGCCATTTTCCATTGATGAAAAGCTCGTATTGATCTTTAATTTGGGCAATACTGGCCGACTCAGGGGCCGGAGAATAGGACCAGGCCTTTGCCAGTCGCAAGGGTTTTATTTTCTGTTTGCTTTTTGTTGCCATGGTCGGAGTTTAATCAACACTGAAATAATTGGGAGATTGGTAACAACCTTCTTTTTCTTTTGCAATCTGCATCAAAACATTGTTGGCAAGACTACTGGCCCCAAATCGAAACCAATGCGGATGCATCCAGTCCTCGCCAAGGGTCTCATTGAGCATCACCAAATAGTGTAGTGCCAGTTTGGATGTAGAGATTCCTCCTGCGGGTTTCATGCCTACCATTATTCCGGTCTTGTAATAATGATCTCGAATGGTTTCGAGCATGACCAGTGTAACAGGAAGGGTCGCCGCCGGTTGAATTTTTCCGGTAGAGGTCTTTATAAAATCGGCACCCGCCGCA
>DNMB01000137.1 GCA_003489485.1 Chitinophagaceae bacterium
TGTTCGAGTTGCTTTTTGTTATCCAGTCCTTTTAGCATGACCCCTTCCATATTCTCTTTGGTCTTGAGCAGTGCATAACGAGTGGCGAAAGGGTAAACGGACAGCACACCAGGCTGTTGGCTGAGAACCTGCAGCAGCGCTTCGTTATGGCGAATGGGGATCTCTTCGGCGATAATGGCTTTGCCGGGTTGTTTTTCCTGAATTCGTATATGCCCCCAAAAACTAAAAACTTTTTCGCTGATGCGCTGCTGAAACCCTTCGGCCAGTGCCACGGTGATGATCATCACTGCCACGCTGATGATGGTGGCACCAAGTGAAATACGAATGACCAGACCCGAGAAACGGCTCTCTCGGTTCGCATGGATACGGTCGGCCAGAAACGAAGCTACATTCACTGCTAAGATTGTGTACTCAAAAATAAGCGGCCTTGGCTAGACTTGCTGCTCCTTTTTTAACTACTTTGCCGAACAACCGATTTGGTAATGCCTGTTGTATTTTTCTTCTATCTGTTGTTTGCCGTTTCTCTCTTACAAGCGCAGTCTCCCGAAAGAGTGTATCGCTCGGGCATTCGGTCCGTAAAGTTGTTCAAAGCGGGTGACCAGTCCGCCTCGCCCGTTCTCTTCCTAGGACAGCCCGATCAGCTCGAGCTGCATTTCGATGATCTGGATGCCAGCATAAAGCAATACTATTACACGCTTCAGCTTTGTAATGCTGACTGGACGGCGGCTCAGCTACCGGCTTTCGATTATCTCAAAGGCTTTATTACACAGCGCATCCAGCACTACCGCGCTTCGTCTGGCGTGCAGACCCGCTATATGCATTACCAGGCCTTGCTGCCTGAACGAAACAGTGGCCCTACGCGAGGAGGAAATTATTTGTTAAAAGTTTTTTTGAACGATGATACCGCACAGTTGGTCTTTACACGCCGCCTGGTGGTGGTCAACAAACGCGTAGCCGTTTCCGCACAGGTGCTGCAACCGTTTAATGGAAATCTCTTTTTGACCCACCAGCGTCTCTCCATTGGTGTGACCCCGCAGCAAATGCCCATGAATGCCTTCTCTCCACAAGAGATCAAGGTGGTTATTACCCAAAACGACCAATGGATCAGAGCGCGTACACTTGATCGCCCAACGATCTACCGAGGAAATTTTTATGAGTACAGCGATGAGGAGCAAACTCTTTTTGCGGCCGGGCAAGAGTGGCGTTGGTTCGATCTGCGCAGCATTAGACTACGAGGCGACAGGGTACAAAAGATCATAGACAGCGACACCAGTGCTCGCACAGATATTTTTATTCAGCCCGATACGGAGCGAGCGGGGCAACTTTATTTATTCTATCGAGACCTTAACGGAAAATATCTGATCGAGAACATCGATCAAGCACAGCCGCATACGCAGGGAGAGTATGGTTGGGTGCATTTCTCGCTTCGTCCGGCGGGAGGACGCCGATACGGTGGCAAGGATGTATTTGTGACAGGAGAGTGGAGTGGTTTTGAGTTGACCGACGAGTACAAAATGGATTTTGATGCGAACCTTGGCCTTTACACAAAAGCCATATATCTTAAGCAGGGCTTTTATAACTACGGGTATCTTACGCGCTCCCAAACGACGGCAGACCCGACTCTTTCTTTTGAGAATACGGAAGGTAATTATTGGGCTACAGAAAACGAATATTCCGTCTTCGTATACTTTCGTCCCTTCGGTGCCCGCGCCGATGAGTTAATAGGGTACACGCGGGTCCGGTCCGGGTTTCAGCGTTAGTGTATTATCGCTATCTTTGCATTGGCAGGTCTTACACGACCAGCTCCTGCTGAACCCTCCCAGGGCCGGAAGGCAGCAAGAGTAGGTGGTTGAGCGGTGCGATGTAATCAGCCTGCCATTTTTTTACCTTTATCCAAAACTGTTCTCATGAAATTTTTTATTGATACGGCCAATCTGGCCCAGATCAAAGAAGCAAACGAACTAGGTATTCTCGACGGAGTTACCACCAATCCTTCTTTGATGGCCAAAGAGGGGATCAAAGGGCAACAAGCTGTTATGGATCATTATCGTACCATCTGCGAAATGGTCAATGGTGATATTAGTGCCGAGGTCATCAGCACCGATTACAACGGTATTATCGAGGAGGGTAAGAAGCTTGCGGCCATTCATCCCAACATTGTGGTAAAAGTACCGATGATAAAAGACGGGATCAAGGCTATCAAATATTTTAGCGATCAGGGAATCAGGACCAATTGTACACTGGTGTTCTCTGCCGGACAAGCCATTTTGGCTGCTAAAGCAGGCGCTACCTACCTGTCTCCTTTTATCGGAAGACTCGACGACAGTAGCTGGGATGGAATCGAACTGATCTCTCAAATTGCGCATATCTATTCGGTGCAGGGCTTTAAAACGGAGATCCTGGCCGCTTCTATTCGTACAGCACTGCACATCGTTAAATGCGCTGAGGCCGGCGCCGATGTGTGTACTTGTCCGCTCGACTCGATCCTGGGCTTGCTTAAGCATCCCCTGACCGATATCGGATTGGCCAAGTTCTTGGAAGATGCCAAAAAAACGCTCGGATAATCTAATCTCATTTAATATGGCGGCCTCCCGGTCATTTGTACACACTATTGCCGCGGCGGTCCTTCTTTTTTTTAATCCTGTCGCTGCACAGCAAGGAAAGGGCTTACACCATCGTGCGGTATTGGTCGATACGCACAACGATTGTCTGAGCGGTCAAACGCTGCAGGGCAGAGATCTTTCCCAACGACTTACCGAGGGGCACAGTGATTATTACCGTTTCAAGAAAGGGGGAGTGGATGTGCAGTTTTTTTCGGTGTACACCGGAGAAACGGCCCGTACTCCCATGGGATACTACCGCGATGCCATCGATGAGATCGATTCACTGAACCGGCTAGTGCTTCGTCATCCCGACAAATTCAGTTTTGCTACTAGCTATCGTGAGGTCATGCAAAGAGCACATCGCCGTCGTGTGGTGGCCATGATCGGTGTAGAGGGTGGTCATATGATCGAATCCGATATGCAAAAGCTAGATAGTCTTGCGCTCAGGGGCATGCGCTATCTGACCCTTACGTGGAACAATAGCACGGACTGGGCCAGCAGTGCACGTGATGAATCCGGAGCGGGGATGCCTTTACAGCACAAGGGCCTAACGGAATTTGGAAAGAATGTGGTTCGTCGGCTCAATAGCCTCGGAGTGATCGTGGATCTTTCGCACGTTGGCGAACAAACTTTTTATGACGCACTTGCCGTAACCACCAAGCCTGTTTTGCTCACGCATAGTTCTGTGTGGAGTATCTGTCCTGTTTTTAGAAATGCGAAAGATGAACAGTTGTTGGCGCTGAAAAAAAACGGTGGTGTCATTTGTGTTAACTTCTATCCCGCTTTTATCAGTAAAGAGTTTGTTGCACAGCAACGTTATTGGAACGGCGCGGCCAAAGATTCCATTTTTGCCTCGTATGCCGCGGGCGATACCGCTCTTGCACAGCAGCAATGGCAACGTGCCATGGCCGCAGCACTCGACAAGGCCCGCCCCGGTATCAGTGAGGTGGCCGATCATATCGATCACATCGTTAAGCTGATCGGTATCGATCACGTGGGCATCGGTGCCGACTTTGACGGTATTGGGTTCGTTCCTCGCGGCCTCGAGGATGTAAGCAGTTACCCCCGTCTTACAACGGAGTTGATACAGCGAGGGTATAGCAAGACTGCGATCAAGAAAATTCTCGGCAAGAATGTATTGAGAGTGATCA
>DNMB01000107.1 GCA_003489485.1 Chitinophagaceae bacterium
CGGCCCCTTCGTTCAATATACGCATGCCCGAATCTGTTCGCTGCTGCGTAGAGAAAAACCAACAGAGCAAGCACTGGCCTCCACTACATTTTTTCCGGCCGAAAGAGAGTTGTTGTTACAACTGGCCCAATACCCAATGGTGCTGGAACAAGCCGTAACCGAGCATAACCCCTCGGTGTTGGCCATCTATGCATTTACGCTGGCCAAATCATTCAATAGCTTTTACAACCAACACTCGGTTACACAGGCCGAATCGCCCGAGAAAAAGCAACTGAGACTAAAGCTGGCCGGTCAAACCGCAACGCTGATCGCGGCGGCCATGGGCAATCTGGGCATTGCCGTTCCACAACGCATGTAAGTTAGCCAATGACCAGTGCGGCGAGCGCAGGAATATCGATCGTAAGCTGATACTGCTTCTTTGATGGCGACAAGCATTCACTTCGAATAATAGGATTGTGTACCGTGCCCGTGCCGGCGTATGCAAGGGCATCGCTGTTGAGCAGCTCTTGGGTAAATTCTTTTCCCGATACAGTAAGTGTCCAGTCTCGGTATACCACGGGTGTCATATTGAGAACGATCAGTAATTCTTTCGATGCATCCTTTCCCTTTCGACGATAAACGATCACCGATTCGGAGCGATGAGCAAGATCGATCCACTCAAAACCATCGGTATCGAACTGCCTTTCGTACAGAGCGGGCTGGCTGGTAAGCAGTGTATTCAGCGATTTGAGCAACAGCGACAGGCCGCTATGAACAGGATATTGCAATAAATGCCATTGCAACTGAGAGCGATAATCCCACTCCGTGGTTTGTCCAAATTCCGCACCCATAAAAAGCAGCTTGGCACCTGGATGGGTGAACATATAGGTATATAACAAACGAAGATTGGCGAATTTTTGCCACTCATCACCCGGCATCTTATAGATCAGGGGGCTTTTTCCGTGCACAACCTCGTCGTGGCTAAAGGGAAGCATGAAATTCTCATCATAGTAATACATTAGACTGAATGTAAAACGATCTTGATGATGCTTGCGAAAAAGAGGATCCAATTTAAAGTACCGAAGGGTGTCATGCATCCAGCCCATCATCCATTTCATGCCAAAGCCCAGCCCGCCTTGAAAGACCGGTCGGGAGACCTGTGGCCAATCGGTGGCCTCTTCGGCAATGGTCTGCACATCGGGAAAGCGCTGGTATACACTTTGATTGAGTTCCTTTAAGAATTCAATGGCCTCGAGATTACCCTCACCACCAAATTCATTCGGCTCCCACTCCCCTTTCTTTCTGGAGTAATTAAGTTTTAGCATCGATGAAACGGCATCTACCCGAATGGCATCGACATGAAAGAGATCGAACCAAAAATGCGCACTGCTTATTAAAAAAGAGCGAACCTCTCCGCGTTTGTAATTGAATACATAACTGTTCCAATCGGGATGAAACCCTTTGCGCATATCAGCGTACTCGTACGTGTGGGCCCCGTCGAAAAGATACAGCCCATGCGCATCGTAAGGAAAATGAGAAGGCACCCAGTCGAGTATCACCCCAATACCCGCCGCATGAAAAGCGTCGATCAGGCGCATGAGTCCTTGCGGATCGCCATAGCGAGAAGTGGGAGCAAAATATCCTGTACACTGATAACCCCAACTGCCATCGAAGGGATGCTCCATGATGGGCATGAGCTCCACATGGGTGAATCCCATGTCTTGTACATAGGGAACAAGCGTTTGCGCGAGCTCATCGTAAGAGAGATAGGCATTTTCGTCTCCACCATCGGGTCTGCGCCAACTGGCCAGATGCACTTCGTACACACTCCAGGGAGATGACAGAGAATTGTGCCGGGCACGATCTTTCATCCACCGGTCATCGTTCCATTCGTAGTACAGATCCCAGGTAATAGAAGCGGTCTGCGGCCTTTTTTCCCAGAAAAATGCAAAGGGATCTCCCTTGTCTAGTTCTTTTTCTCCGTATCCTACAATATGATATTTGTAGACCTCGCCAAGTTTTACACCGGGAATAAATCCTTCCCAGATGCCTGATTTTTCCCAGCGGGGAAAAAGCAAATGCGCCTCGCCGTTCCAATCATTGAAATTTCCGATCACGGATACACTCGTGGCATTGGGGGCCCACACACAGAAATAACAACCCCACACCCCATTTACCTGCACAGAGCGACTGCCCATCTTCTCATAGAGACGACAATGTATTCCCTGGTGATAACGTGCAAGGTCCTCTGCCGTTAATAGCGAATAATTCCAAACGGGCCGTTGCGTGTCGAGTTGCATATTGTAAAACTATTGCAACAGTTCATACACGAAACTCTCTCCTGGAGCCACTTGTAAACCACGCATGGGAACGATCTCTTGGGTAATCACATTGCGAAGTCGGCTAAATCCACTGGTCCGCTCTTTCAAATGAGCCCAGTCAGGCTGCACTGATTTATTGCCGGTGTTGGCAACGACCATAACGGTTTGTTTGCTATCGTATCGAAAATAAGTATAGAGACCCTCTCTTGGAATAAACTGCATCATCTTACCGCTACCCAATGCCGATGAATTTTTTCTGAATTGTCCCAGCCGGCTTACATGGGTAAACATATCTTGTTGTTGCGCTGTGCGACCGGCGGCGGTAAAGAGATTCTTTGCAGGATCATCACCCGGAAAGCCACCCGGAAAATCTTCTCGAACCATGGCATCGGTGGTGGTTTTTTTATTTTTCATCAACACCTCTGTACCATAGTAAAGCTGTGGAATACCTCTGAGCGTCAAAAGCCAATTGATGGCCATCTTGAGCTTTTTCACATCTTCGTCAAAGACAGAAAAGACCCGGTCCATATCGTGGTTGTCTAAGAAGATACAATTGTTCATAGGATTTCCATAGAGCACATCCTGGGCCATGGTCATATATAATTTTCCGGTACCGTTGGTCCATCCGGCTTGTTCAGTGATACCGGCCAGCATTCCAAAGCAGGTCTGAAAGTCAAGAACCCCCTCTGCATTGTGGCGGAAGGGAGCATTGATATTGCCGGCCGTAAAGTACGCATTGGCCGTAGGGGTATTGACCCAAGACTCACCAAAAACCGTAACAGCAGGAAACTCCCTTTTTAATGCAACGTTGACCGCATTCAAAAACGGCTCCTCACAATACTTGTAGGTATCAACACGCCAACCGTCTATTCCGAATTCTTCGGTAGACCACACTGCATGCTGAATCAAATAAGTAGCCAGATAAGGATTGCGCTGGTTCAGATCGGGCAGATCGGTAGTGAACCAACCATCCAGCATCTGGCGCTTATCGGCATCGGAGGCATAGGGATCGAAGAACACCTCTTCGCGATGGTTGGGAGCGGAGCGACCCTGCGATGTATTGAACCAATCAGATGTAGGTGGGTCAAGATGAAAGAAATGATGACTTCCCACATGATTATACACAGCATCCTGAATGACCTTCATGCCATTTTGGTGCAAGGTCTCGCAGAATTTTTTATAGCCATCATTGCCCCCGTAGCGCTTATCGATGGCATAATGATTCGTGAACCAATAGCCGTGGTAACCCGCCACACTGTTGCCCCACTCATGCAAACGAGGCATATCGTTCTCGATAACGGGCGTAAGCCAAAGAGTGGTCACACCCATTTCCTTAAAATAATCGAGGTGGTTGGTGATTCCTGTAAAATCACCGCCGTGTCGAGAGAACTTGTTGCTGCGCTCACATCCGGTATCGCGATAAGACCTTACGATATCGTTACTCACATCTCCATTCGAAAAACGATCGGGCATCATCAAATAAACAAGATCAGTAGACTGCACTCCCTGCACGCGGCTTTTGCCATTGCCTGCACTGCGCGCTTTTAACTGGTACGAGACGGTCATGGTCTTGGAAGAACCTCCTGCGCCCGATAAGGCAAGCTCTACCGTTCCAGGACGGGTTTGTGCAGCCAGAACCAGGTCTACAAAAAGGTAATTCTTATTCTCAGGACATGACACCTTCTTAATGGCAATACCGGGATATCGAGTGGTGACCTTGGTAAATTGACCGATGTCCTTTTGATGCAGCATTAGTTGTAGCGAGCCGCTTTTCATACCTGCCCACCAATGCGAGGGATAGATGGCCGGTGCAGACTGGGACTGCGCAACAAAAAAAGAAAGCTGAAGAACGAATAAAAATAGGATGCTTCTCATAAAATAAAATTACTGCTAAAAATTACTATTGATTTTTCTCTTTGATAAAGACGATACATATCAGTGCCGCCACTGCCATTAAACCCCCTCCTACCGTAAGCGCAGCAAGACGGTCATTGCCTAACACTTCTCGCATGAGCCAGCCAAAGCCCAGCGAAGCGATGATCTCTGGCAGTACGATAAAGAAATTAAAGATACCCATGTAGATACCGACCTTTTCTTTTGGCAAGATGCCGCTGAGCATGGCATAAGGCATCGATAAGATACTGGCCCAAGCGATTCCCACTCCTACCATCGAACCAAAGAGCCAATTCTTATCGGTAATAAAATTGACACTGATCAATCCAATGGCACCGGCCAGCAGACAAACCGCATGGGTCAGGCTTCTGCCCCACCGATCGGCGATAGCAGGCAAGACAAGTGCGAACAAAAAAGTCACTACACTATAAAAAGAGAGGGTCAAACTTCCAAAATCGGCTCCGGCCGCATAGACAGGGTCACTGGCATCTTGTCCTTTAAAAACATTCACGGCCACGGCCGTCGTGTAATAGAACCACATCAGAAATAATCCCGGCCATGTAAAGAACTGAACCAGCGATACCCAGCGCATACGGGTGGGCATGTTAGATAAAGCATGAAAGATCTCTTTTGCGCCATGAAAGAATCCGCCTTGCTCGGCTTGTTGTTTTTTTATGAAATCAGGATCGCTTGGAGGATACTCCTTTGTTGAAAAAACGGTGTACATAACACCGGCCATAAAAAAGAAGGCGCCCAGATAAAATGACCACCTGACATTATCGGGAATGCCACCTGCCTCGGCAGTATTAGAAAAATCAAAAACGTTTTTCATGAGCCAGGGCAAGGCGGAGGCAATACTCCCCCCTAGTCCTATCATCAGGCTCTGCATAATAAAACCACGGTTGACCTGAGAGTCGGGCAGCTGATCGGTTACAAAAGCACGAAAAGGTTCCATAGCCACGTTGCCAAAGACATCGAGCACCCACAGCAATCCCGCTGCCATCCAGAGCACACTGCTGTGCGGCATGAACACAAGCGCAATAGAACTGATAATTGCACCGATCATAAAATAGGGCCTTCTGCGTCCCCACCGGGGATGCCAGGTTCGATCGCTCATGTACCCCACCACCGGTTGTACGAGTAAGCCGGTAAGCGGTGCCGCTAAAAACAGAAGAGGCACCTCATCGGGATTGGCCCCGAGATTTTCATAGATCCGTCCCATATTGGCACGCTGCAGATCCCAACCGAATTGGATACCGAAAAATCCTACGCTCATATTGATGATCTGCTGTAGGCTAAGTTTGGGTTTTTCTCCCTGAAAAGCAGTAGACATGGCAATCGTTGGTTTTAGAAGGTAAGATAATCACAAAAAAGGAAAGCCGGTCAAATCACGAACCCATCCGGGATGATGGCGCCCTTCTTAACAACGACAATTCCGTCTTTGACCGCATAGAGTGGATGATCCTTGTTCTCGAGGTGTTCTCCACCCCGGATGATCACATCGTTTCCGATTCTGCAATTCTTATCGATGATGGCCCGGTGAATCTGACAGCGCTGCCCCACTCCCATGGCCGGAATTCCCTTCTCGCTTTCTTGTGTGATGTCTTGGAGCGTTTCGTAATAATCACTTCCCATAATATAGGCATCCGAAATAACACTACCGAGCCCAATTCGGCTCCTAATGCCAATTACGGAGCGCTCCACAGAAGAAGCGCTGATGATGGAGCCTTCTGCTACCAGTACCTGGTTGAGCGTGGTGCCGCTGATCTTGGCAGGAGGCAACATTCTTGAGCGTGTGTAGATAGTGCGATCGCTGTCGAACATATCAAAGGCCGGGATCTCTTTGGTCAACTCGATGTTGGCCTCAAAAAAAGAACCGATGTTTCCGATATCGGTCCAATAACCACTGTACTGATAGCTGGCCACCCGGTAGCGGTCGATGCAAGCCGGAATAATTTCTTTTCCAAAATCGGCCGCTTCCTTAAGCTCGGTACGAAGCAGATCAAAAAGCAAACTTCTTTTGAAAATATAAATACCCATCGAAGCGAGATAGACCCTCTCTGCTGCCTGCATGGCACTACCGGTGTCACTGACCCAATCGCCAAGCAATTCCTTCTTGGGCTTTTCAACGAAGGATGTAATGAGACCTCCTCCACTTTTTAAGATACCGAACTCGGGAGCTTCCTTGCCGGTAACAGGAATAGTGGCGATCGTAATATCGGCCCCCAATTGCTTGTGATGATCGAGCATCTCGGCAAAGTTCATTTGATATAACTGGTCTCCGGACAAGATGAGCACATACTCACTCTCGAAAGACTCAATATGACGAAGACCTTGTCTGACCGCATCGGCCGTTCCCTGAAACCAGGTGGGATTATCGGGTGTTTGCTCAGCGGCCAGAATATCCACAAAGGCCCGGCTAAAAGCGCTGAAGTGATATGTGTTTTTGATATGACGGTTCAGCGAGGCGGAATTGAACTGGGTCAACACGAACATTCTTCCGATTCCATTATTGAGGCAATTAGAAATGGGAATATCGACCAAACGATACTTTCCTGCGATCGGAACGGCAGGTTTGGACCGACTGGCGGTCAGGGGATAGAGTCTCGATCCGGCGCCTCCGCCCAAGATTACCGATAACATTTCGGTCGAGTGTGTGATGGTTCGTATTGCCATAAAAGTTATTTCAAGCTTTTGTACAATTGTAGGTACTGTGTGGCCGCACTTTTCCACGAATGATCGATCTGCATGATCTGCTCACGAAGTTTTTGCAAGGTGGCCGGTGCCTCGTAGTAAAGTGCAACGGCGCGACTTACGGCATGCAGTATGTCCTCTACCGATGGCTGTTCGAACCGGATCCCAAAACCCCCGCTATCACCCATGTCCTTCACCGTATCTTTTAATCCTCCAACGGCCCTTACCACCGGAATGGTACCAAAGCGAAGTGCGTACAATTGGTTGAGGCCGCATGGCTCAACGCGACTAGGCATCAATAAAAAATCGGCCCCGGCGTACATTACATGACTCAGCGCTTCTTGGTATCCGATATGTACACCCACTGAATCCTGAAGCGGCCCGGTCAGCAGTTCTAGTTGTTGCTCGATTTGATTTTCGCCAGATCCTAAGATCAAAAAATTGATCTTTTCCGGATGAGCGGCTACACAAGCTGCGATGGCACCGGGCAACAGGTCGGCAGCCTTTTCGGCCACCATTCTGCCAATGAAACAAAATAACGGACGATCCGGATCGAGACCAAAGCGTCGACACAGCTCTTCTTTGTTTTTTCTTTTACCTGCTGCCACCGTAGCTACCGTGTAATGAAAGAGCAGATACGGATCGTGCGCAGGATCCCAGATGTCCGTATCGATGCCGTTTAAAATACCGACCGATTTATCTTTTTCGTGATCGAATAATTTTTCTAACCCGGCCGCACTGCTACGAAGCTCCAGCAGATACCCCGGACTCACCGTGGTTACTTTCCAAGCGGTCTTGATGGCGGCTGCCAGCGGATTGATCTGGTGATGCCAATCGAGTAATGACCAATGCAACATATCGCAAGCCGGTAGCAAATACTTTCGCTGCCAATCAAACGCACCGGCGTATTGCGCGTTGTGCACCGTAAACACGGATGGGATGGCAGCAAGCCGATCCTTACAATCGTAACCATACTGTAGCAAAAAAGGGATCAACCCCGTATGGTGATCATGACAATGAATGATGTCCGGAAGATGTTTCCACGAATTGATCCAATCACAAACGGCATTTTGAAAAGCGATAAAGCGTTCGGTATCGTCGGGGTAACCATAGATCTTTTCGCGGTCGAGCAGTCCATTGATATCGATCAGATAAAGATCGAAACCGAGAAGATTGGTCTTTTCTTTGATCACACTGTAATGAAAGAACTGTGGACCCAGGTATTGACTTCCTTCGTGCACCAGTTCCCATTGCTGTTGATATAAAAATTCTGTTCGGTGCATCGGGACCACCACTTTGGCAATATGTCCTTGCAAGGCCTGGTACTTGGGGAGTGCCCCCACCACATCGCCCAACCCACCTGCCTTTGCCATGGGAAAGCACTCAGCTGCAACATGTACGATCTCCATACTACACTTGTTCCTTTCGATAAATTTAAGTCAAAAAAGCCTATTTTCATTGCTCGTAAACCAACGACACAAAATCACTCCTAACCTGCAAATCACAACCATGCAAGCAGCTGCCAAACAACCTACCAATTACGGCGCACTGGGCACCCTCATTACGGTTTTTTTCTTCTGGGGCTTTATTGCGGCCGGTAACAGCGTCTTTATTCCTTTTTGTAAGAACTATTTTCACCTCGATCAGTTTCAAAGCCAGCTGATAGACTTTTCTTTCTATCTGGCCTACTATATCGGAGCTCTGATCTTGTTTGCCTATGGTGCGTTCGGAGGCCAGGACCTTGTGGGAAAGTGGGGCTACAAGCGAAGTATCATTTACGGACTGTTATTCTCGGCGCTCGGGGCTGCCATTATGATCGTAGCGGTAGAGGCGAACGTCTTTTATTGGATGCTGGCCGGTCTTTTTGTGGTAGCCTTGGGCTTTTCGTTACAACAAACCGCCGCACAACCCTTCGCAATTTCGCTGGGCGACCCCTCTACAGGAGACAGCCGTGTTAACCTGGGAGGAGGCATCAATTCATTTGGTACTACCATTGGGCCGCTGGTCGTGGCTTTCGCACTTTTTGGTACGGCTGCGGCCATCACCGACGATAAGATTCGCTCGTTAAGTCTAGAGAAAGTGGTACTACTCTATGCAGGCGTTGGACTGCTCTTTGTGGGGGCGGCCGCACTGTTCGGTTTCTCGCGCAAGGTACCTGCCGGCATAAACGAAGAAAAAACAGAAAAAGCCACCAAGGCACTTGTGGCCTTGATCGTTATTACCGGCTTATTGATCGCCATGTTCTTTCCTGTATTTAGCAGCTACAACAGCAGTGACGCGCTGGCAATAGAGAACTTGAACGCACGTATTGCGACCGCAGAGACAGCGGGAATCGCCGTCGATCAGCAGCAGGTCGATCAATTGATACAGGAGCGCAATGAGCTTCGTCAACCGCTCGAACAATCGCGGATGTATTGGCTCTTTGGAGCCTTGGCAGT
>DNMB01000062.1 GCA_003489485.1 Chitinophagaceae bacterium
GTGGCCACTGTGGTATTTTGTCCTTGCGCTTTACGCAACCAGCGCTCCTGTAAAAATTGAATTTTCTGAAGTGGATCGCTGAGTACCTCGTAGGCTCGCTGAATTTCGCTGAATCGTACCGAGAGGGCAGGGTCATTGCCGGTCTTATCGGGATGCAGGTCCAGCGCCAGTTTTCGAAAGGCCTTTTTGATCTGCTCGGCTGTGGCGCCCGGTGCAAGCCCCAACGTCTGGTAATGATCTTTGTATTCGCTTTGCAAGCGTTACTTTTTTTGGGCAAACACCCGCTCTCCGTTAAGGTATGTGGCCACCACCTTCGTATTGAGTATGGCCGGCCCCTGCGCGGTCATCAGATCTTGATCAAGAATTATAAAGTCGGCCCATTTTCCTTTTTCCAGACTTCCTTTTTTATTTTCTTCAAAGCTGCCCTTAGCAGCCCAGATCGTCATGCCTCGTAGCGTCTGCTCCCGGGTAAGGGCATTGTCCATCTGAAACCCGTTTTCGGGCCAACCTTTGGCGTCTTGTCTGAACACGGCAGCATAGAAGGTCTTAAAAGGAGAGATATCCTCTACCGGAAAATCGGTTCCCAGTGGCATCCATTTATTTTGGGTAAGAAGTTTTTGATAGGCATAGGCCGATTTGATGCGCTCGGACCCTAGTCTTTTTTCGGCCCAATACATATCGGAGGTGGCATGAGTAGGTTGCACCGAAGGAACAACGCCATACATTCCAAACAGGTCCAGATCGTTCTGATTTACGACCTGCGCATGCTCAATTCTCCAGCGCATATCTTTTTCGGCTTTCAAATACTGTCCATAGATCCGTAAGATGGTTCTATTGCCGCTGTCTCCAATGGCATGGGTATTCATTTGCCATCCATTGCGCGCACACCAGTTGGCTACGCTGTCAAAGTGGGCCGGATCACTCAGCAAAAAGCCATAGTTGTCTTTATCATCGTGGTAAGGCCGAAGCAAACAGGCACCTCGAGAGCCCAGCGCCCCATCGCCGTACACTTTAATGCTTCTGACCTGTAAACGGTCTTCGAGGATCTTTCCCTTTTTTTCAGCAAAGACATAGTTGGCGGGCTTGTCACTGAGCATGATGTTCATTCGAATGCGAAGCAGTTCTTCTCGCTGCAATTGTTGCAATTGCTCAACTACCGGATGATCCAGACCACAGTCGGTAAGCGAGGTCAGTCCAACGGCCAGACAATTTTGTTGCGCCTGTTGAAGGGCCTCTTTAAACTCGAACGTTGTAGCGGCCGGTATTACTTTACTTACCAAGTCTACGGCGTTATCGATCAAAAGTCCGGTGGGCTTACCATTTTGCACCACTACCTTTCCGCCCACCATTGTTTGTCCGGCTGTAACGTTAGCCAGTCGCAGGGCTTCGTTATTGGCAATGGCTGCATGACCATCAATACGAGTCAGCAGCACGGGGCGGTCTGGAAATAGCGCATTGAGGGCACTGTTATCCGGAAAGCTTTTATTCTCCCAGTCGTTTTGATCCCAGCCATGGCCTACGATCCAGCCGGTGGGGTGCGATTGAGCAAAGCTCTTTAAAGTGTTCAAGATCTCTTCCCAGCTTTTTGTACCCACTAGCTTTGCGGTTCGCAGTGTTTCGGCATACCCTACAAAATGCGCATGGGCATCATTGAATCCCGGATAGATATACTGTTGATTTGCATTAAGACTGTCTCGAAATGTATACCGGGCGCGCAGGGCAGACAGGGTGCCCGTCTCAACGACTTTTCCGTTATCGATCACCATAGCTTCTTGTACCGAAAAGGTACTGTCTACCGTGTAGATCTTTGCGTTAAAGACCAGCAGGTCAGCTGGCGGACGGCTTTTGCAGGCTACGGTACTGATCAGTGTTATTAGCAACAGCGGCAGTGATGATCTCATGATGGTAAAATTGATGATAAATATATTCAATCTTTAAAAAAAGAAGACCGCCTTTTGGGCGGTCTTCAAAGAAAGAGATCGAAAAGTATTAATTGAACAAATAGCGCAGACCAAATTGAATGGAGTAGGTAGAGGCTACGCTGATGTTGTCACGGAAGGTTTTGGTAAGGATATCGCCGTTGGCACTACCAAAACGGAAGATCGGAAGTGTAGTTCCACCAGGCACCAAGCTGGCAGCATTGGTAATGGCCAGCGGGCGGCTGTTATTGATGGTCTTGATCTTGCCCCATCCTGGATCGATCAGGTTGCCTGCATTGAAAATATCGATGCTGAACTGCAAGCAGTTCTTGGTACCCTTGATGTTGGTAAAGAGGTCTTGCATGATCTTAACATCGAGACGGTTCAGCCAAGGAAGTTGAACGCCGTTACGCTCAGCATACTGACCGCGGTGCGCACGCAGGTATTTGTCTTGTTGTATGTAACGCTCAAACAAGGCACGCTGGGCGGCTTGGTTGTATACTACACCGTTTACGGTATTGTCCACAAAGAGCATTTGCTGTACTTCAGTTGCAGTTGGAATGTACAAGAGGTCGTTTCCATTGATGCCATCACGATTAAAGTCAGAAACTATGCCAGTAGGAGCTACGCCATCATATACATAAGAGAAGCGACCGTTGATACCACCGTTGTAGAAGGCAGAGATGGTTGTGGCCAGGTTCTTGAAATATTCCTTGCGATAAGAGATCATCGCTACTACGCGGTCAGGGATCACATAGTCGGCATGGCTCAACATCTGAGAATTGGGTCCCCACACATTGGGGGTACCCTGCCAGGCCGAAAGGGGCTGGTCGCCACCGCCATCATATAAATTGGCAGCCATCGATTTTGTGTAGGCAACTGACCAGGCAAGCCCTTTGCTGTACATCTTTTCGATCTTGGCAGTCAGCGAGAAGTAGTATCCTCTGGTTCCATTATCAAGTACCACGGGGTTAAAGGCACCCGAAGCATTGGCCTGTGGAATACCGTTGTTAAGTGTATTAATGAAACGGGTCTGGTTGGTAGTTCCGTAAATGGGGCGTCTGTCGGGATATCCGTCAATGGCCAGTGAAGCAGGAGAAATCATGTTGGGGTTACGGAAGATGGCGGTGTACATGTCTTTGTTAAAGATGGCCTCCAAAGTTCCGACGATCCCTTTTCCTAAACGGGTATCGATGGCAAGGGTAGACTTCCAAGTCTGAGGGTTTCTAAAGTCTTCAACCAGCGCCGTAATACTTCCGGGTACAATGGTTCCGGCAGTAGGCACGGTAGAGGGTCTGTAAGCAGCCGGATCAGGATTGAAAGGACCAGGTGTATTGGCTTGGCCATTCCAGAACTGTGTAACCTGAATCATACCGTTATCACCCGATTGGCTCACGATCCACACAAAGGGAACACGGCCGGTAAAGATTCCGGTTCCACCGCGAATCTGCAATGAGCGATCACCGTACAGATCCCAATTAAAGCCTAAGCGGGGAGACCACATTAAACGATTCTTAGGAAGGTTTCCGGTATTGATCTTTTCTCCACCGTCAAAGTTCATATTAAGAACCAAGGGGTGAGTCAAGATCTGGGGTACATCGGGGTAAGTGGGAAGATCCACACGCAGACCCAATGTTAAACGAAAATCTTTGGTAACTGCGATCTCATCTTGGCCATACGCAGAGTATTGGGCAAACTTGAATGATGAGAAGGCGGGGGCAAAGTTCTTAGAGAGAGAATAAGTGATGGCAAAATCTCTTGGCTTGGCGCGCAGGGCAGGGTTCGGGTTAATTGAACTTGCAAAATCCGCCCAAGTATTGAACACGTAGTAGCTTGTACCAAAGCGTTGGAAACCGTTGATGGTCTCGCTGAGTTCATACTGGCCACCCACGGTCCAGTTGTGTTTGCCGGTGGTCCAGGTAAGGTTATTGATAACAGAGTAGGTTTTAACCTGACGCAGGTTACCGAAGCTGAACGGCTCAAAACCAAATGAGGTATAGGGAGCAGGACCCGTTACACCACCGGTATTGCTCAGAAT
>DNMB01000005.1:0-3116 GCA_003489485.1 Chitinophagaceae bacterium
GGGTAGCCATTCATTTTGAAAGCAGCGAAAAGGCTCCGGAGGGGAGCGACCCGGCAGCAGAATTATTGTTGATCAACTTACAAACCGGCGCAAGGTTAACGCTTCCTCGCATCAGCGAGTATCAGCTTTCCAAAAAAGGGGGCAAGCTTGTAGCTGAGCAAGCGAGAAATGGCAAAGACTCGCTGAGCAAGACCGCGATATTATTGGTAGCTGTGCCTGCCATGAAAGTCGATACGATCTTGCGGGGCGGAAATGATTTTAGAAAATTTTCTTTTTCGTCTAGTGGGTCCCAATTGGCCTTTGTGGCCGAGCGAGATGCCAGACCCAAGGAGTTGGTCAAATATTACCGCTTATACCACTACGACGGTCGCACCGATACCGCCACGGTAATTGCCGATCGTAACACGGCGGGCATGAGATTGGGGATGACGATCAGTGAGTTTGCCGATCTTCGCTATAGCGAATCGGGTAATCGTCTATACTTTGGAACAGCTCCTATAGTACCTGCCAAAGACACAATTACCCCCGAGGCCGAATTGGTCAAGGTCGATATCTGGCATTATCAAGATGATTACTTGCAAACGCAACAGCTGTATCAGCTAAAGCGAGATCAAGAAAGATCGTACCAGGCCGTCTTTCATTTTCATCAAGCCAAACTCGTACAGTTAGGTTCACCAGAGGCCGAACTAGTTTATATTCCGGTTAAGGACGATGGTGACTTTGTTTATGCCGCTAGTGATCTAGGCAAGCGGATCGCTTTTCAATGGACCGCCACTACCAAAAAAGATATTTACCGAATTGATGTACTAACGGGTCAACGACAACTCATCAAGGCCGATCTGAACGGCGATCTTTTTCAGAACTCTGTTTCTCCTAAGGGGACCGCTTTGGTTTGGTATGATGCCGATCTGCAACAATATCAAAGTTGGGATGGCAGCAAAGTGCGCACCCTTACACGCTCTATTCCCTACAAGCTCTATGATGAGTTGCATGATTCTCCCGGTCCGGCCTCTCCCTATGGTATGGTGGGTTGGCTCCCCGGCGATACCAACGTGTTAGTTTACGATCGCTATGATATTTGGAAGGTCCCTATTCGAGCAAACGCAGCCGCCCAAAATATTACGCAAGTAGGGCGAAAGCAAAAGGAGAACTACCGGTTCGTAAAGCTCGACCCCGATCAGGATTATTTTCCGTTGCAAGGGTTGTTATGTTTTCGCTATCAGCACCAAGAAAGTCGAGATGGGGGCATCGCGATCGCACAGTGGGAACAAGATCAATTGCGCTTTGTGAATCGGCAAACCGGCTCGTTCGCATATGGCACTCCGGTAAAAGCGGCACAGGCATCGGTGCTTGCCTATACGAAAGAGCGATTCGACAGATCGCCCGATCTGCATATTTGGGAGATAGGTACACCGGCTGCTGCACTTGGAGCGGAGCGTCGCATCTCTTGGATCAATCCGCAGCAGCAACAATACAATTGGGGAACAGCATCGCTTTACCGCTGGAGGGCGTTGGATGGAAAACCCGCGCAAGGGGTTTTGTATAGGCCCGAAAACTTTGATCCTGCAAAAAAATACCCGGTCATCTTTTATTTTTACGAGACGCACACCGAGACCTTGCACAACTATATTCCCCCTTCACCCACAGGCAGTCGGTTGAATGTTTCCTTTTATGTAAGCCGGGGCTACATTGTGGTTTCTCCTGACATTCATTATACGCGCGGGTATCCTGCCAAAAGCTGTTACAACTATGTGGTAAGCGCGGCCAATAGTTTGGCCAAGTTACCTTACATCGATGCCAAGAACATGGGTATTCAAGGACAAAGTTGGGGAGGAATACAAGTGGCCCAGTTGGTGACCATGACCAACCAGTTCAAGGCCGCATGGGCCGGAGCACCGGTAGCCAACATGACCAGTGCCTATGGCGGTATACGGTGGGAGAGTGGTATCAATCGTCAGTTTCAGTACGAGGTCTCACAGAGCCGGATCGGAGCCACACTCTGGGAACGACCTGACCTATACATAGAGAATTCGCCGCTCTTTCATCTGCCAAAAGTTAAAACGCCTATGGTGATCATGGCCAATGATGCAGATGGAGCTGTCCCCTGGTACCAGGGTATCGAATTGTTCACGGGAATGCGAAGACTTGGAAAGCAGGTATGGATGCTCAATTATAACGGCGAGGCCCATAATCTACGTGAGCGAAAAAATCAAAAGGATATTTCTATTCGCCAGCAACAGTTCTTCGATTGGTTGCTGAAAGGAGACAAGCCCGCTCGTTGGTTAACGGAGGGTGTGCCAGCCTTGAAGAAAGGAAGGGACTGGGGATTGGATGAGGCCGATCAAGGGCAAGAGGACTGATCAGAGTTGTCGCTCCGGATCGAAACTTTCCAACTCTTTTGCCACGGCCGTAAGAAAAGTGGCTCCCAGACTTCCATCCACAATGCGGTGATCGTAGCTCATGCTCAAATACATCATGTGTCTGATGGCGATGGAGTCACCGGCCGGGGTCTCTACCACCACCGGACGCTTTTTGATGGCGCCTACGGCTAAAATGGCGACCTGGGGTTGATTTATGATGGGAGTACCCATCAACGAACCGAATGTTCCGACGTTGGTCAGTGTAAAGGTGCCGCCTTGCGTGTCATCGGCTTTTAGTTTTCCGTTGCGGGCAGCATCGGCCAGTTGATTCACTTGTTTGGCCAGGCCGACCATGTTGTATTGGTCGGCATTTTTAATAACGGGCACGATCAGATTGCCGGAGGGCAGGGCGGTGGCCATCCCGATATTGATATCCTTTTTTACGATGATGTTATTACCATCGAGCGAACAATTGATGAGAGGGAATTTTTTAATGCAGCGAACGATAGCCTCAATGAAAAGAGGCGTATAAGTAATTTTTGTGGCCTCGCGTTTCTCGAATTCCTTTTTTACACGGTCTCTCCAAAGCACCAGGTTCGTTACATCGGCCTCGCTGAAGCTGGTCACATGCGGGCTGGTCTGTTTGCTGCGCACCATATGATCGGCGATCAGTTTGCGCATGCGGTCCATTTCAATGATCTCCACGTTGCCGCTGTATGTAACGGGCAACGGAGCCTGTGGTGCAGGCTCTACCTT
>DNMB01000005.1:3494-3630 GCA_003489485.1 Chitinophagaceae bacterium
GTATGGCTCCACCGTTTTGTTTACGTTGGGCGACGTAGTCGAGAATATCTTTTTTTGTAACCCTTCCTTCGTTGCCACTTCCTGCTATCGTTTCGAGTTCGGCCAGTCCGATGCCTTCGCTGGTGGCGATATTCAA
>DNMB01000046.1:0-1326 GCA_003489485.1 Chitinophagaceae bacterium
CTGCCATAGTTGATCAGTGCGTTGTCTACTTCAGAGATATCCTTAACGGTCCCGTCCTTAAAGAGAATATGAATTCGCTCGTCTTTGGGATTGTACGTGGTATTGCTGGCCTTACCGGTAAAAACAAAATACGCAGCCTCTGCTTCACTGATCGTCAGACGAAGGGCGGTTTCTTTTCGCAGCTCGGTCAGTCGCGAAGCGGCGATCGGTTCTTTTAAAAAACGGATCTTGAGAAGCTTTCTCTCGGTGACCAGGCGGCTAAGGGTAGAAAGAACTTTGTCCGGATGATGACACCAGTTTTTAATGCTTGCCATCACGTCGTGATCATCAAGACGACAAAATCGATCCAAATGCTGCTTGATCGCGGCACCGGCCTCACGGTTTTGTAAGAAAAAGTCGAGATCGGTGCTGGCGGCTTGCACAGGCACTCTTTTTTGTAACAGTTCGAGCACCCGCTTAAAGATCAGCACCACAGACATCTCGGCGCTAACAACGGTTTTATGCAAATACACCTGCCAGTACATCAGGCGACGGCTGATCAGGAACTTTTCGATCGAGAAGATCGCTTTCTCCTCTACCATCAATTGACCGTCTTTGACCGTGAGCATTTTTAAGATGCGGTCGTATCCGATTACGCCCTCTGCCACTCCGGTAAAGAAACTATCGCGGTTCAGATAGTCCATGCGGTCCACATCGAGTTGCCCAGAAATGAGCTGGTGTAGAAAGGGTTTGGGATAGGTGCCGGTAAAGATCGCGATGGCAGTAGAGAGCTGTCCGTTAAAATAGTCGTTGAGATGCTCCATGATGAGCAGCGAAAGCGTTTCGTGGTGTAGACCGGGTATGAGCACCTTTTCCAGGGCATGCGAAAAAGGTCCATGTCCGCCGTCGTGGAGTAAGATGGCCAGTTTGGCGCCCAGCTCTTCTTCTTCGGTAATGGGTACACCCTTGCTTTTTAGTTCGGCCAGTGCGATCCCCATTAAGTGATAAGCCCCCAATGAGTGATGCAGCCTGGAGTGCATGGCGCCGGGATAGACCAGATGCGCAAAGGCCATTTGATGAATGTTGCGCAGTCGCTGGTAATAGGGATGCGAGATCAGCTCGAGCACCAAAGGATGGTCGATGGTGATGAATCCGTAGACCGGGTCATTGATGATTTTTCTAACGGGGGTGGGGGTCGACATAATGGTAAAGCCGGCTGGGCAGTCGGCAAAAATACAAAGGCTGGCTTTAAAAAGCTAAATTTGAGGCTATGGCACTGGCGCGCATCATATGGGTAGATGACGAGATCGAAAGCCTTCGCTCTCAGCAACTTTTTTTGGAGAACAA
>DNMB01000046.1:1729-14839 GCA_003489485.1 Chitinophagaceae bacterium
GTCCTCATAGACGAGAGTATGCCGGGTATTACAGGCCTCGAGACCCTGGCCAAGATCAAAGAGATCAACCGGTCGTTGCCCGTGGTGCTCATTACCAAGAACGAGACGGAAAATTTGATGGATGATGCCATCGGTTCGCAGATCAGCGACTATCTGATCAAGCCCGTCAATCCTAACCAGGTATGGCTTAGTTTAAAGAAGATCATCGATAACAAGCGACTGGTGGCCGAAAAGACCACCTCTGCCTACCAGCAACAATTTCGTCATTTGTTTACGGCGCTCAATAGCAATCCCGATCACCGCGAGTGGAGAGACATCTACAAGAAGCTGGTGTATTGGGAACTCGAGATGCAACGCACCGACAGTCCCGAAATGCAAGAGGTGCTGCAAACGCAAAAGACAGAGGCCAACACCGAGTTTTTTAAATTCATCAGTAAACAATACGCCGGCTGGATACAAGATCCCGCTTCGGCACCGGTAATGAGTCATACTTTGCTTCAGCAAAAAGTCATTCCGCAACTCGAAAAGGACGTTCCGCTCTTTTTTGTGCTCATCGATAATCTTCGCTTCGATCAGTGGAAGGCGATCGAGCCCGTGCTGCTGCAAAATTTCAGACGCACCGAAGAAGATAGTTTTTACAGTATACTGCCCACCGCTACCCAATATGCCCGCAATGCTATTTTCTCTGGGATGTTGCCGGCCGACATGCAAAAACAATATCCCAATTACTGGAAGCACGACGAAGAGGAGGGTGGCAAAAATCTTTTTGAAGAAGAACTGCTGCGCGCTCAGCTGCAACGCTTGGGCATGGGTTCACTGCGCGTGCATTACACCAAGGTGCTCAATAACCAGTCGGGACTAGACCTGCAACAGCAGATCCATAATCTGATGGGCAATGACCTCAACATTATCGTTTATAATTTTGTGGATATGCTCAGCCATGCTCGCACCGAGATGGAAGTGCTCAAAGAGCTGGCAGGCGACGAAAGCAGTTACCGCAGTGTAACGGCCTCTTGGTTCGAACACTCGCCCCTTCATCAGGCGCTCAAGCGTATCGCCGACAAGCGTTGCAAAATTGTTCTGGCCACCGACCATGGCAGCATCAGGGTGCATACCCCTTGCAAGGTGGTGGGCGATAAGCAGACCACGACCAATCTTCGTTATAAGCATGGTCGTAACCTTCAGTACGAACCCAAGGACGTGCTGGCCTTTCGCAATCCCTCGCTGGCGGGCCTGCCTAGTCCGGCCATCAACTCGTCTTATATTTTTGCCAAGGGCGATCATTACTTGTGCTACCCAAATAATTACAATCATTATGTAAATTATTATCGCAATACCTTTCAGCACGGCGGCGTTAGTCTCGAAGAAATGATCGTGCCGGTCATCACCTTACAATCGTTATTTTTGTAGATCGCTATGAAATACACACAGACAACACTCGATAAGTTAGAGGCCATTCCGGAGCAGGCAGGGTATATTCTCCGCTACGAAAGAGGAACCTTTCAGAGCGGCTATTGCATTTTGGAATCCAAGAAGGTGGTCGTGCTCAATAAATTCTTGCCCATCGAAGGGCGAATCAATACACTGATCGATCTGATCCCGCAGTTGGCCATCGATCCGGGACTGCTCTCCGAGGAATCGGCCAAACTCTTTGATGAAATTATTCTGCTGCGGGCATGATCTGTCCTCCCTTGCAAGTTAGTTTCTTAGGTACCGGCACCAGTGGCGGGGTACCGATGATCGCTTGTGATTGTATCGTTTGCTCCTCTGAAGATCCGCGCGATAAACGACTTCGCTCCAGTATTCTGGTGCGATCGGCCACTACAACGCTGGTGGTAGATACCGGTCCTGATTTTCGCTACCAGATGCTTCGAAAAAAAGTGCGCCACCTCGATGCGGTCTTGTTCACGCACCCGCACAAAGATCACTTGGCCGGCCTCGATGATATCAGGGCATACAATCACTTTGGACAAAAGCCCATGCAGGTCTTTGCCGACTCATTGACCGAAGAAGCCCTGCGAAGAGATTTTTATTATGCGTTTTCAGAAACGCGCTATCCCGGTATTCCCGAACTGCAGCTGCAGACCATTACCGAGTCTGCGTTTTGGGTGGGCGACATTCCGGTGCAGCCCATTCAGGTATGGCATCACCGAATGCCGGTACTGGGTTTTCGCTTTGGTCATTTTACCTATATAACCGATGCCAACCGAATAGAAGAAGAAGAGATGCAAAAGATCAGGGGTAGTCGGGTGCTGGTCCTCAATGCCCTTCGTAAAGAAGAACATCTTTCTCATTTTACCCTCTCGCAAGCCGTGTCACTGATCGAACAACTCGAAGTTCCCAAGGGATATCTGACCCACCTCTCTCACCAGATGGGTTTACATGCCAGCGTAAGCGACGAGTTACCCGCCGGAGTTGAGCTCTCGTACGATGGACTGGAGCTAAGCTTTCCCGAAAAATTATAACTAACAAGTGTTAGTATCGTTCGTTATTCCCCTAACTTAGCGGGTATGAATTTTCAATCTTCCGATATAACGGTGCAAGTGGCTGCTGCTGCCCGCGAATTTGCAAGACAACAAATTTTGCCTCATGTAATGGAGTGGGATGAAAAACAGTACCTCCCCATCGACACGTTGCGTGCGCTCGGTCAATTGGGTATGATGGGTGTGTTGGTGCCTGCCCAGTACGGAGGGGCGGGTCTTAGTTACGCCGAATACAAAGTTGTGATAGAAGAGATCGCTGCAGTGTGCGGATCGGTGGGGTTGAGTGTGGCTGCACATAACTCACTTTGTACCGGTCATATTCTAATGGCCGGAAACGAAGCGCAAAAAGAAAAATGGTTACCTGTATTGGCCAGCGGCGAACAGATCGGTGCCTGGGGATTAACAGAGGCCAATACCGGAAGCGATGCGGGCAACATGCGTTGCACGGCCGTTCGAAAAGGAGATGAGTGGGTCATTAACGGAACCAAGAACTGGATCACCCATGGCATTAGTGCTGGCATTGCCGTGGTGCTTTGCCGTACCGGAGAGCCGCGCACCAGTAATAATTGCACTGCCTTTGTGGTCGAGCGTGGCACGCCCGGATTCAGGGCTGGTAAAAAAGAAAACAAATTGGGGATGCGGGCCAGTGAAACAGCCGAACTGGTCTTTGAAGAATGTGTGATAGCTGATGCAAATAGATTGGGAGAAGTGGGCGATGGATTTAAGCAGGCCATGAAGATTTTGGATGGCGGACGCATTTCCATTGCAGCCCTTTCGCTTGGGATCGCGCGAGGTGCCTACCAGGCAGCTCTAAAGTATGCACAAGAGAGACAACAGTTCGATAAACCCATTGCCAGTTTTCAGGCCATCTCTTTTAAGCTGGCCGATATGGCCACCGAGATCGAGGCGGCCGATCTGCTCATTCAGCAAGCTTGCGATCTAAAAGATCGTCATTTGCCCGTAACCAGTGCATCGGCCATGGCCAAGTATTATGCCAGCGAAGTGGCCGTGCGCGTGGCCACCGATGCCGTTCAGATTTTTGGCGGTTACGGATACACCAAGGATTTTCCGGTAGAGAAATTTTATCGCGATGCCAAGCTTTGTACCATAGGAGAGGGCACCAGCGAAATTCAAAAACTGGTCATTGCCCGACAACTGCTCAAGGGGTAGGAAGTCGTTAGCGTACTTCTTGCCAGTCCACTAATTTTTTATAGATCCCGTTTTGTGCGATCAACTCTTCGTGTTTGCCGCGTTCGGCGATCTTGCCTTTTTGCAACACGATGATCTCATCGGCATGGCGAATGGTAGAGAGTCGGTGTGCAATCACCAGGCTGGTGCGTTGCTGCATCATCTTGTTGATCGCATCTTGAACCAGTCGCTCGCTTTCTGTATCGAGTGATGAGGTGGCTTCGTCCAAGATCAGGATCGGAGGATTTTTAAGTAACGCCCTGGCAATGGTGAGTCGCTGGCGCTCGCCTCCGCTCAGCTTGGTGCCTCGGTCGCCAATATTGGTCTGATAACCCTCTTCTTTGCCCAATATAAATTCATGTGCGTTTGCAATTTTGGCCGCCTGCATGATCTCTTCTTCGGTAGCCAGGGGCTGACCGAGTGCAATATTGGCTGCGATGGTATCATTGAAGACGATGGGCTCTTGCGTAACGATACTCATAAGTTTTCGCAGCGATCGCAGTGTGCAGTGTTTGATGTTGACGCCATCGATGAGCACTTCGCCGGCACTCACATCATGAAAGCGCGGTACCAGATCGGCCAGGGTAGACTTACCCGAACCCGAAGCACCTACCAGCGCGATGGTTTTTCCCTTGGGCACGACCAGATCGATGCCGTCTAAGATCAGCGTATCGCCATAGCTGAATCGTACATTTTTAAATTCGATGCAGCGGGTAAATTCATTGAGCGTAACGGCATCGGGGGCCTCCTCAATAGTGTTCGGTGCATTGAGGATCTCTTCGATGCGCCCAATGGCGGCCGAGCCCTTTCGCATATTGCTAAATGAGGTCGAGAGCGCTTTGGCAGGGTTGATCATATTGTAGAAGATCCCCAAAAACCCAATGAACACAGAGGCATCGAGTAGCTCTTCTTGCAAGACCAACTTTCCGCCGTAGTAGAGAACCGCAGTGAACAAGGCCACGCCCATTACCTCCGAGAGAGGAGAGGCCAAATCTCTTCTGTAGCCGATCCGGTTGCGGGCCTTGCGAAGACGATCGTTACCCTGTTTGAATTTATCGCGCAGCACCGACTCTACACCAAAGGCTTTGATAACACGAAGCCCACCTAGCGTCTCATCGAGCACGGCGAGGGTCTCTCCGAATTTTTGCGCCACTTCTTGCGAGATCTTCTTGAGTGAGCGGGTGATTCTGCCGACAACAAGTCCCAGCACGGGAATCAAGATCAAAATAAAAAGAGTAAGCGGTACGCTGATCGAAAACAAAAAAAGCAATGTCAGCAAAATAGTAAGTGGATCGCGGATCCATCCTTCGAGTGCCCCGATCACCGATACCTCCACTTCGTTGACATCATTGGTCATTCGACTCATCAGGTCGCCTTTTCTTTTTTCATTGAAGTAGCCGATGGGCAGTTGCAAGACCTTGTCGTAAAGGTCCTCGCGCAGCTGATTGACCAACTGGTGCTTGATGGGATTCAGGGTATAATAGGCCAGATACAGAAAAAGGTTCTTTCCCAAAATAAAAACGATCATCAACCAACAGATAATGGCCAGGGCGGCCAATTGACCCTCTTGCTCCACGCGCAGCTGTAAGAATTGATTGACCGAATCGAGAACGGGATTATTGCCGCCGCTTGTTGGCAGGGCCTCTTTGCCGGTAAAGATGAGTTGCAAAAAAGGCATCAGCATGCCGATCGAAACGATCGAGAATAAGATGCTCAGTACAATAAAGAGAAAATAGAGCGCAATACGGCCTTTGTAATCTGTTAAATAAGTAAAAATCCGGGCATACGAACTCATGGGAGTGGCGGCTGATCGGAGCAAAGTAACTACTTTTACATCGACCTCAATCAAATTATATGGAAGAAGGAAAAAGACAAAAGCAAATCGCCGGCCTGCTCAACGAAGAGATGAATGGCATCTTTCAGCGACTGGGTCTGACGATGATCGAGGGGGGAATGGTGTCGATCTCTTCGGTCAAGGTCACTTCTGACCTGCTCGAGGCCCGTTTTTATTTGAGTTTTTTTCAGGTCAGCAATCCGCAGGCCGCATTGCATAAGATAGAAGAGAGACATCACGAGATCAAAAAAGAGCTGACCAACCGGGTACGCCATCAATTGCGAAGCATGCCGGTGCTCAAGTTCTTTCGAGATGATACCCTCGATCATGTCTTTAAGATGGAGGAATTGTTTCAGCGCATCGAGGCCGAGCGCAAATCGCAATCCAAGAAAACAGGTTCCTGAACTCATACCACATGCATCTTCTTTTTGCCTGGCGTTATTTTAAGGCTAAGAAATCTACTCAGGCTATCAATGTGATCGCCTGGACCAGCATGGGTGCCATGGTCATTGGCACGGCCGCCCTTATTTTGGTGTTGAGTGTCTTTAATGGCTTTGAGGGAATGGTCAAGTCGCTCTATTCTTCTTTTTATCCTTCTTGGAAAATCTCGCCACGAACCGGTAAGGTATTAACCCTGACCGATGAGCAGCTACGCGCCATTACCCGATTGCCCGGTGTTACCTCTTTGTCTCGGGTGATCGAAGAAAAGGCCTTGCTACAGGCAGGCGAAAACCAGACCATGGTGCAGTTAAAAGGAGTGGAAGATGCATACCGAAAAGTGAGTAACGTATCTTCTCAACTTGTTAATGGACGCTATAGTTTGGGCACCATGGAGCAACCGCAGGTCGTGATGGGGGCGGGGGTCGCCGATGCACTCGGCGTTTATACGGATCGGAATTTGGTTCCCCTGACCGTGTATCTGCCCAAGAAGACCAGCACGCTTCAACTCGATTGGACGCGCGATATAAAGATCGGTTCACTGCAAACGGCAGGGACCTTTATGATTCAGCAAGATTTTGACAATCGGTACGCGATCGTGCCCATTGAATTTATGCAAGCCTCACTTGGTCTGGCGCCCGGCCAGTGCAGTGCGGTTGAGATCGCTTCATCATCGGGTGCCAACGAGAGCGCGCTTCGCACTTCGCTACAAAAAATAATGGGAGAGCAGTGCATCGTACAAGATCGCTACGAGCAAAACCAGAGTTTGTATGCCGTTATGAGAACGGAGCGCTGGATCGTATATGCCGTGCTCTCGCTGATCTTGGTAGTGGCTGCCTTTACCATGATCGGAGCGCTCACCATGTTGGTACTCGAAAAACAAAAAGATATCAGTGTGTTGCAGGCGCTCGGTGCAGATCGTGGCGGCATCCTTCGTATTTTTTTAGCGGAGGGATTACTTCTTGCTGCAGGTGGTGGTGCCTTGGGTATGCTGCTGGCCGCTACCTTGGCCTACTTGCAAATTCGATTTCATCTGATTCCGCTGCAAGGAGGAACGTTTCTGATCGATTATTATCCGGTAGCGCTTCGGGCAACCGATTTTGTACTGGTGGGGGGTACCGTATTCTTGATAGCCATCATGGCCTCTTGGCTTCCGGCCTACAATGCCTCTCGCACGCCCTTTAACCTGCGTGCCGAGTAACGGCCTTTCGATCAATAATCACCAAGTGTTTCGGGAAGTTGAGATAGTGCGCTAGCGAGTTGTTCATCGTTAGGAGCAATGCCGTGCCATTCGTGCGTGCCTTCCATAAAGTCAACGCCTTTTCCCATAGCGGTCTTCATGATGATCACGATGGGCTTGCCTTGTCCGGTCATGGACTTTGCTTTCTCGAGCGTAGCCACCGTATCGTCCATGTCGTTTCCGTTCATCTGCAGCACGGTCCAATTGAAGGCGCTGAACTTGGCTGCCAGATCGCCCAGTCCCATTACTTTGTCGGTGGGTCCGTCTATTTGTTGGCCATTCCAGTCGATGGTGGCGATCAGATTATCTACTTTATGATGGGCTGCAAAGAGAACCGCTTCCCAGATCTGTCCTTCGTTGAGTTCGCCGTCGCCATGCAGCGAGAAGACCAGGTCTTTTTTGCCGCTCATTTTTTTACTGAGCGCCGCACCGGCTGCTACGCTGAGTCCTTGTCCGAGCGAGCCGGACGCAATGCGAATACCGGGCAGGTGTTCGTGCGTGGCCGGATGTCCCTGCAGTCTTGAGTTGATCTTGCGAAAGGTGGCCAGCTCTGATTTATCAAAATAACCGGCCCGGGCCAGGGTCGAATAAAAGATCGGGGAGATATGTCCGTTCGACAAGACGAATACATCTTCGTCGGTGGCATCCATGTTGAATGAGGGGTTGTGCTTCATGACACGGAAATAGAGTGCCGCAAAATAATCGGCACAGCCGAGCGATCCTCCGGGATGGCCGCTATTGACTGCGTGGACCATGCGTACGATGTCTCTGCGTAATTGAGTGGCGATGGAGCGAAGTTCTGTTGTGGAAGCGGCCATGGATCTATTTTTTACAAATGTGCATCCTTTTTTCAAATTGGAGTGGGCTGTCGAAAATTGGTGAGTAAACTTTCTTAGTTTTGCGCTATGGTAGAAGATATTCAATCGATCAGCGCCGGTGCCCAAGAGCAAATGAAAAAGGCCATCGGTCACCTCGAGGCCGAATTGGTCAAGATCAGGGCCGGAAAAGCCAATCCGCAAATGTTTGACGGGTTAGTGGTTGACTATTACGGGTCGCCTGTGCCCATTAATCAGGTTGCCAACATAAGTGTGATGGATGCCCGTACCCTGAGCATCCAGCCTTGGGAAAAAAATATGGTGCAGCCCATTGAAAGGGCCATCATCGCTGCCAATATGGGCGTAACGCCCCAAAACGACGGTGTCTTGATCCGTATTTTTTTACCGCCACTGACCGAAGAGCGTCGCCGCGAACTGGTCAAGCGTTGCCAGGGCGAAGGGGAGCAGACCAAAGTTGCCATTCGCAATATTCGTCGCGATGCGTTAGAAGGTATTAAGAGATTACAGAAAAACGGACTCAGCGAAGACGCTTCTAAAGATGCTGAAGCGGGTGTACAGCAATTGACCGATAAGCATATCGCCTTGGTCGATACGCATCTTTCTTCGAAAGAGAAAGAGATCATGTCGGTCTGATCACTCAGGCCTTGCGCTCTTGCGGACTTCTGTTGGCCAGGTATACTCCTGCCAATATCAGCAATAGACAACTTACTTCTATCCAGGTGATCTTTTCGTTATCGAAAAGTCCCCATCCAATGGCTACGAATGGGATGCCGTATGTAACGAGCGAAGCAAAAAGCCCCCCCGCTCTTTTTACCAGCGAATAGAATAAGATGGTGGCAAGCGCGCTGCCTATGATGCCCAGTGCGGAACTAGAGGCAATGGCCGATTGCACGGCTGCAGAAGAGAGATCATTTTCAAAAAATCCAAAGTACCAAAGCAGCAACAACGCAGGCGGCAGCATAAAGGATACCGATACCGAGGCCAGGTGCAAGGGGTTGATGCCTTGCAGACGATGACTGACCATGTTTACGTTTACACCATACAATATCGTGGCGGTTACAGGCAGCAGCACGTAGCCCAGGTTTTCGAAGCTGATCGATTTTTCGCCCAGTAGCACCGGAAGCATTGTTAACAGGACCAATCCCAAAAATCCGATCAGCAGTCCCATCCATTTTTCCAGGGCAATTTTATCGCCATAAAACAGCACTCCGATCAGTACGACCCAGATGGGAGAGAGTGAATTCATGATACCCCCCAGCGAGCCATCGATGCGGGTCAGGGCAATGGCAAACGAAAAGGCCGGCAACAGGTTACCGATGAAGGCACTGAAAATGACCAGCGGCAGTTTGGCGGCGGGAATTTTAGACAGGTGCATCAGCCCAAACGGCAACAGCACCAGCGCCGCCGCCACGATCCGCAAGCTTGCGATTTGGGTGCCGGTCAACGAGGCCGTACTGTCTTTCATTAGCTTAAAGGAACTTCCCCAGATAAGACAAAGTGCTATAAAGAGCAGCCAGCTGATTAGTTTGTTTGACATGAACGCAAAATTCACGAAAAAAAAGGTCAGACCCATATTATTTCTTAGGGCATTTCTAAGATGAGGCCAATCGCTTACATTTGTGCCATATCGTTATGTCGCAATCAATCAATTATCAGATCAGTCTTCCGCAGTTCGAGGGGCCATTCGACCTGTTGCTCTTTTTTATCGAACGCGATGAGTTGGATATCTACAATATACCCATTACAAAGATCACCAATGATTTTCTCGACTATATTCACCAGCAAGACGAGCTGAACGTAGAGCTGAGCAGTGAGTTCATCTTGTTTATCTCTACCCTGATGCGCATCAAGGCCAAGATGCTGCTGCCGCGCAAAGAACTCGATGCCGATGGCAATGAGATCGATCCTCGTGCCGAGCTGGTCAATAAGATCCTCGAGTACAAACGCTTCAAGGAAGCCTCTGCACAGATGGCCGAGATGGAAGCTCTTCGGATGCTGATGGCCAAGCGGGGCAACATTCAAAAAGAATTATCTGCCATTGGCGAAGAGGCCAGCGAAGGCACCGAGATCACACAGTTGACCTTATTTAAATTGATGAAGGCCTTTGAAAAGGCCATGCAGAAATACAGTGATCGGGTCAACACGCCCGTGCACACGGTGGTGCGTTACAATTACACCATGGAGGGCAGCCGTAAATCCATGCTGGCCATGGCCAAAAAAGAGAAGACCATTTCTTTTGAGCGCATCTTTGATGACTGCGAAAACAGAGTACATGCCATCTTCTTGTTCCTTTCGCTGCTCGAACTGGTGCAGCAGCATTACCTCAATATCATCATTGGGCAGGGCAAGAATAACTTCATTATTGAATACGACGAAAAAGGAGCCGCTGAAGCAGAGGCCCAGGCGCTGCAAGATGTCGATCCTTCGCTTAACTGATGTCGCTGACCTGTACCGACATCATACTGCGTACAGCCTGCACGATCGCGGAGGTATCATAGCCGCATTCGCGGTGTAGTTCGGCCGGTGTGCCATGCTCGACCAGTGCATCAGGAATACCCAGCATCCGAAGATCTTGCTTATAGCCGTGCTGCGCCATAAATTCCAATATGGCCGATCCAAATCCACCTTTGATGGTCCCATCTTCTACCGTAAGAATTTTTTGGTAGCGAGCACAGATATGATGAAGCAACTCTTCGTCGAGCGGTTTTACAAAGCGCATATCGTAATGGCCTGGGGTCAGTCCATCGGTGCGTAGCTCGCGAATGGCCGCTGTGGCAAAATTGCCGGGATGTCCATAAGTCAATATGGCGATCTCTTCTCCCTCTTTGATGGTCCTGCCTTTGCCAATGGCAATGGATTCCATCGGTGTTCTCCACTCGGGCATCACACCTTCTCCGCGCGGATAGCGGATCACAAAGGGCAACTTGGTGCTTTCGAGTTGAGCGGTGTACATCAGGTTGCGAAGCTCGGCTTCGTTCATGGGAGCGCTGATGATCAGATTGGGAATACAGCGGAAGTAAGCGATATCATAGCAACCATGGTGTGTGGGTCCGTCATCACCCACTACTCCTGCTCTGTCGAGACAAAAGATCACAGGTAATTTCTGAATGGCCACATCGTGCACCACCGAATCGTACGCGCGTTGCATGAAAGAAGAATAGATGTTACAAAAGACCTTCATGCCTTGCGTGGCCATCCCGGCACTCAGTGTTACGGCATGCTGCTCGGCAATGCCTACATCGAAGGCGCGGTGTGGCATTTTCTCCATCATGAACTTAAGAGAGGAGCCCGATGGCATGGCAGGGGTGATACCAAAGATCTTTTCATTTTGCTCGGCCAGTTCTATGATCGTATGGCCAAAGACGTCTTGGTATTTGGGAGGTTGCGGGCCTTCTTTCTTTTTTTGCACGATCTCTCCGGTTACTTTATCGAACAACCCGGGCGCATGCCACTTGGTCTGGTCCTTTTCGGCCAGTGCATAGCCCTTTCCTTTGGTGGTGATGATGTGCAAGATCTTGGGCCCGGGAATTTCGCGCAAGTCCTTTAAGGTCTCTACCAGCTTGGAAATATTGTGTCCGTCGATCGGACCAAAGTACCGGATCTTGAGTGCCTCAAAAAGATTGGCACTGCTGCTGATGATGCCCTTGAGCCCTTCGGTGAGCTTGTGGGCCATGGAACGGGTAAAGTTCTTTCCGCGTGGAAGATGTCCAAGCAAATTCCAGACATCATCTTTCATTTTATTGTAAGTGGGCGAAAGTGTAATATCGGTCAGATATTCTTTGAGGGCACCCACGTTGGGATCGATCCCCATGCAATTATCGTTGAGGATAATTAGCATGTCGGCATCGGCAACACCAGCATGGTTCATTCCTTCGAAGGCCAATCCGGCCGTCATGGCGCCATCTCCGATGACCGCCACTACTTTTCGATCAGTTTCGCCTTTGTACTTGGCGGCCATGGCCATTCCCAGTGCGGCAGATATGGAAGTAGAGGAATGCCCTACGCCAAAGGTGTCAAAATCGCTCTCGCTGCGTTTGGGAAAACCGCTGATGCCCTTGTATTTTCGGTTGGTATGAAACTGGTCCCTTCTTCCGGTTAGTATCTTGTGTCCATAGGCCTGGTGACCCACATCCCATACCAGTTGATCGTAGGGCGTGTTATAGACATAATGCAATGCAGTGGTAAGTTCTACCACGCCCAGACTGGCTCCGAAATGTCCTCCGTGCACACTTACGATATCGATGATGTATTGGCGAAGCTCTTCGCAAACCTGGTGTAATTTTTCGCGAGGAAGTTTTTTCAGATCATCCGGACCGTTGATGGTCTTGAGCAAGCTTCCGGGTTCAATTTGCATAGCACAAAGGTTAAGACCTAAAATTAGGGAAATAAATGTCGATGCCCTTTCAATTTTGTGGGCACCGCTCTTCAACAAAATTGGGGCAAAAAAGTTGAGGGGGCTCCGCTAAAAACGGCCTTTGACCATTGGTCCAAACGCGCTGCGGGAGTGGGGTTGGGGTTGTACCTTTAACGGGATATGGGATTATTGTCTGATAGAAACAGGTTGTATTGGGTGCTGCAGCTGGGAGGCTGGGGCACGTTCTTGGCAGGATCGCTGGTGCTGGCCAATATCTTTAATCTCGAATATGCTGAGGCCCTCATCATCAACCGCACGATCGCTATGACGCTGACGGGATTTTTGGTCTCGCATTTGCTTCGAGTAGTACTCAAGAATTCGAATCTGCTGCAAAAAAAATTAGAGCTTTCCATTGGCTGGTTGTTGTTGTCGCTGGCCCTCTCTTCTTTTTTATATGGGCTACTGGTTTTAGCCAGCTTCGAGGCCTTCGATCTGTTCTTGTCGCAAGAGGTAATAGAAAAATTGAACCTTGGTCAGTTGTTACTCGCAGTGAGTCTGGAGATGGGAAGCATCATGCTGGTGTGGCTCACCATCTATTGCTTTTATCATTACTATGCCGATAGCAGACAGCGGCAGCTCGATAAACTAAAGCTCGAAGGGATCATCAAGCAAATGGAGTTAAAGACCCTGAAGGCACATTTGAATCCACATTTTATTTTCAATTCGCTCAATAGCAT
>DNMB01000046.1:15227-17710 GCA_003489485.1 Chitinophagaceae bacterium
AACCTGCTGCGCGGAAGTTTACAGACCGAGCAGGCGCAGCTAGTGCCCTTGCAAAAGGAGATCGATATGATCCGCGATTACCTGGCGCTAGAGAGCATTCGTTTCGAAGACAGGATGAAAGTAGAGTGGAAGATCGCAGAAGATACCACCTTGCTCCCCGTGCCTCCGATGATGTTGCAAACGTTGGTGGAAAATGCCATCAAGCACGGCATCGGTACCCAGCCCGAGGGAGGTCATATTACGATCAGCTCTTACCGACAAGACCCATATCGTAGCCATGTTCTGGAGATCGTCAATAGCGGTCAACTCAATGGCTCGGTCATACAAGCGGGTTTTGGTATTAGCAGCACCCAGAGTCGTCTACAACTTTTGTACGGCGATACGGCCCGCTTCGACATTACACAGCTACCGGACCGCACCGTAAAAGCGACCGTTAGCATTCCTCTTTGATCAAATTTTTACCATGCCCATCAGAACCATCATCATCGACGACGAAAGACTGGCCCGCGTAGAGTTGCGTAAACTGCTCGGCGATTTCTCCGATATAGAGATCATCGATGAAGCGGTCAATGCCGAAGAGGCGTTAGGTAAGATAGAGTCCCTGCAACCCGAGCTGATCTTTTTGGATATCCAGATGCCCGGTAAGACCGGGTTTGAGCTGCTCACTGAGTTAGACCGCAGCCCCGATGTAATTTTTACCACTGCCTATCACGAATACGCCATCAAGGCATTTGAGTTCAATGCGCTCGATTATCTCACGAAGCCGGTCGATCCAAGGCGACTGGCCGATGCGCTTCAAAAACTGCAGGGGCAAGACCTGCGACGATCGCAAACTGCAATGCAGGTTCAAACAAGTTCGCTGTCTGAGCACGACCAGGTTTTTGTGAAAGATGGCGAGCGCTGCTGGTTCGTAAGACTGAGCGAGATCAGACTGTTTGAAAGTGTAGGCAACTACGCAAGGGTTTTCTTTGGTCCCAACAAGCCACTGATCTTAAAATCGCTCAACGCACTCGAAGAACGACTCGATCAGCGCGTCTTCTTTAGAACCAATCGCAAACACATCGTGAACCTGCGCATGATAGAAAAGGTCGAGCCTTATTTTAACGGAGGGTTGCTGCTCGAATTAAAGGGAGGAGAAAAAATTGAAGTCAGTCGCAGACAATCCCTACGCTTTAAAGAGATGATGAGTTTGTAACGACACTGGTCATGCGCGTGAGCTCTTATGGATCGCATCGCTGATCGCACCGATCAGTTTTTTATCTTTTTCAATTGCGTTTCCGACTACTACCAGATCGGCTCCTGCACGACAAGCGGCTACCGCCTTGTCGGGGTCTGTAATGCCACCACCCACGATCAGCGGTACCTGCGTGTGAGATGAAACGGCCGCGATCATCTCTTCCCGAACAGGATGGAGTGCGCCACTGCCTGCATCGAGATAGATCAATTTCATACCAAGCATTTCGGCGGCCATGGCCGTACATTGGGCGATCTCGTTTTTATTGGCCGGGATCGGAGTGGCATTGCTGATGTACGACACGGTAGTGGGAGCCCCGCCGTCTATGACCATATAACCGGTAGAAAGTATTTCGAGCCCACTTTGTTTGACAAATGGAGCAGACAGTACGTGTTGACCGATCAACAAATCGGCATTTCTTCCTGAAACCAACGACAAATAAAGCAACGCATCGGCCTGTCGAGTTACCTGCGAGGGGCTGCCCGGAAACAAGATCACCGGAATATCGCTGTGCTTTTTCAAATATTGCACCTGCTCTTCCAACTGGTTCGAAACGACCAGACTTCCTCCTACGAACCAATAGTCCACTGCTGCCTCGGCTCCCAGCGCGATCAATTCGTCGAGTGCGGCAAGCGGTGCCTTGTCGGGATCGATCAGCACCGCAAAGGATTTTTGTCCTTTGTTTTTACGCTCGGTGAGTAAGGAGTAGAGAGGTCTTTTCATAGGGTAAATTGCCAGTGGCAAAGTTGCGGAAAATAGTTTGTATTGCGGGGGGCAATATTATTAATAACTGGTTCTGATATTACCAAAAAAAACTTCCAAAAAATAATCCAGATTATGTGAAGAAATGCCCAAATCCACGACAGACAAGGGTTGTGCGCGATTTAATGCGTATTTTCCACACAATGTGAATATTTGAGGGTTTGTTTTTTTTAATGTAAAAAATATTTTCGTTGACGACCATGCGCAAGCCTGATCGGTATCGAACGTAAGACCAGAACCCAATAAATTCTTTTTTGATTATGCCCAGTAAGAAGTCAGCCGCCACCAAGGGCGGGTTGCAATTTAGTCGCCGCTTTACTCGTGATGACGTGAATGTGTTCGATCAATTCGAATACGATTACCGCACGTCGGTCATTCGTAACCCTTCGGGAGAAGTCGTGTTTGAAATGACGAACGTGGAAGTGCCCAAACAGTGGAGCCAGATCGCCACCGATATCTTGGCGCAGAAATATTTTAGAAAGGCCGG
>DNMB01000189.1:0-1809 GCA_003489485.1 Chitinophagaceae bacterium
TTTCGTTCGCCTCCCTGAAATCATCTATAAAATCGGGGGGTAGCTCTCGGGTAGAAACCCACGCGGCAAAAACAAAGGGAAGTCCGGTATAGCCCAACCATCCCTCCGCCAGGTCATATACGAACGGAAAACGACCCGCGTGTAGCAAAGCCCGGTCACCAATGATCAGTCCGGCGGTACGTCCCTGGATCTTTTCGATGTACTCATCTCCGCTAGAGGGTACGAACCGTACCGAGCGCTTCCAGTAATCCTTGAGCAAAATACGGGCAAGCGCTACAGAGGTCCGACTTTGGTAATCCAAGATCACCTCTTCTACTTCCTCAATTGGTACTTGACTGAAAATAGCCACGGAACCGACTTTGCCATTGGCGCCGATTCCATGCGAACCGACCATGCGGGCACCGGGAAGACCTGCCATGGCAGCCACTGGAATTAGCCCGATGTCAATGGATCCCTCTCTGAGTTGATCTACCAGCCGAGCGGGATAATCGTATGAAAGCGCTGTAGTTGATGCCATTTCAGGCAGAGCAATCCCGTAGACCAACGGCTTGGCATTACGATAACTGACCGCTCCGACCCGTATCTTCTTCAATTCAACTAAATTTGTGGTCACAAAGGTACTGGATCAGTAGCCCACAAACCAATAGAATTCATGGAACTGAACACACTCACCGCCATAGCAGCCATCGACGGCCGATACCGCAGCCAGGTTCAGCAGTTAGACGAATATTTCTCTGAGTTCGGCCTTATCAAGTACAGGATCCTAGTGGAGGTACATTATTTATTTTGGCTCGATAAAAAGAAGGTCATCAAACTGGGCGTCGCGGCTACCAAACATCTTCGGTCCTTGTCTGAGTCTTTTTCTATCGAACAGGCCAAGGCCATAAAGGAAATCGAAAAGACGACTAACCACGATGTAAAGGCAGTGGAGTATTTTATAAAACAAGAGCTCGATAAATGTGGTGCAACCGATCTGAAAGAGTGGGTCCACTTCGGGCTCACCTCGCAAGATATCAATAACACGGCCGTGCCCCTAGCCTGGAAGCATGCCATGGAAAACGAGTATCTCCCTGCCCTGCTCAACCTGAATACCGAACTCAGAATATTGGCAGAGCGCTTTCAAGATATTCCCATGCTGGCCCGTACGCACGGTCAACCCGCCAGCCCGACAAAACTGGGCAAAGAAATAATGGTTTTCGTAGAGCGAATCCAAAATCAGATCGAACAGTTCATTGGAGTACCCTTTACGGCAAAGTTCGGTGGAGCCACGGGTAATTTCAATGCACACCATGTGGCATATCCACAGATCAATTGGATAAAATTTGCGAACGAAATGCTGGCTTCTCTCGGACTAACACGCCAGCAACACACCACGCAGATAGAACATTACGATCAACTGGCAGCGCAGTTCGATGCTATGCGAAGGATCAATACCATCTTAGTGGATTTTTCCAGAGATATGTGGACCTATATCTCCATGGAGTACTTCTTGCAAAAGACCAAGAAAGGCGAAGTGGGCTCCTCTGCCATGCCACACAAGGTAAACCCCATCGACTTCGAAAATGCAGAAGGCAATCTTGGCCTGGCCAATGCTCTCTTTGAGCACCTTTCTGCCAAACTTCCTATTTCGCGCTTGCAACGAGACCTTACGGATTCTACCGTGCTGCGCAACATTGGAGTTCCGGTAGCTCATACCCTGATCGCACTTCGCTCCCTCGAAAAAGGGATCGGGAAACTTGTCTTAAACGATGCCAAGCTCTATGAGGACCTTGATCAAAACTGGGCCGTGGTAGCCGAGGCCATTCAGAC
>DNMB01000189.1:2195-2573 GCA_003489485.1 Chitinophagaceae bacterium
CATTACCAAACAGGTATTACACAAATTCATAGATGGATTGAATGTAAAAGCTGCTGTAAAAAAGGAACTCAAGCAAATTACTCCGCATAACTACACCGGGGTGCAGGCGCCGATGCGCTAAAGATCACTTTTGAATTTCGCTGCTAAAATGAAACTGAATGTCGGGATTGTTCGTGATCTCGGTGTTGAGGAACCATTCACTTTGGGCAAGATAGACCGGATGACCGTCTTTATCTTCGGCCGCATTGGCTTGTTTGAAGCGAAGAAAATCTATGAGCTTGGCCGGATCAGAGGCGGTCAGCCAGCAGGCCTTGTAAAAGGGCATCGCATTAAAGACAACGGAGGCTCCGTACTCGTGTAACAGCCGGTATTGGATGA
>DNMB01000075.1:0-505 GCA_003489485.1 Chitinophagaceae bacterium
ATACCGATTCGTCGGGCAATTGCTGGCGCGCATCCGCCTACATTGAATCAAAGACCTTTCACCGACCGCTGAACAATGAACAGCTGGGGCAAGCGGTGGAGGGTTTTGCACGGTATACAGCCCTGCTGAGCGACCTGGATCCAGCTAGTCTATACCCTACGATAAAGGATTTCCATAATCTCTCTCTTCGCTACAACCAGTTCAACGAATCGATCGAGAAAGGAAACCCTGAGCGAGTCAAGCACTGCGCACCGCTCATCGATCAACTTATTCAAAGAGAGGGTTACGCACGATTTTTCTTGCAGATGCAAGAAGCAAGTGCAGATTTCAAAAAGAGGGTCATGCATCACGATGCCAAGCTCAGCAATCTGCTTTTCGATGAAACGGGTACGAATTTGCTGGCCATCACAGACCTTGATACCACGATGCCGGGCTATTTCTTCTCTGACATGGGCGATATGGTCCGATCGATGGCCGCATCGGTAGATGAGAATTGTGTCGAGAT
>DNMB01000075.1:911-3983 GCA_003489485.1 Chitinophagaceae bacterium
CCTTCCGAAGAGCAGCTACTTCACAGCGCAGGGCTGCTGATGATCTACATGCAGTCACTTCGCTTTTTGACCGATCACTTACTAGGAGACACCTATTACCAAATACAGAGGCCGTCGCAAAATAGAGAAAGGGCAAGTCATCAACTAGCTCTTCTGCACTCACTCGAGGAGCTGCTGAAAACCAAGTATCGCTTTAGCTTATTGTAAAACTATAGATTGGAAGCCTCTTTAAAATAGGCGAGTTCGCCACTAAGGTCGATCTGCGGATATTGCTGTTGTAGCGCCAAAGCAATTTCGTATTGTTGCTTTAGAAAGACACGATGAGATTGCGTTTGCGGCTGCCTGGGGCGATGTCGCATAGCGGTAACCAGCTTCTTGATCTGAGCGGCTACCGAGACCGCATCGGCGCTAACGCAATGCTCCATAAATTGATCGAGCACAAATCCCGTAGCCGCATAATTGGGATGCACCAAGTCTATATCGTAAAAACGGTAATCTCTTAGCACATCAATTACCAACTCGTAAGCAGGAAAATAATAATAAGGCATCCCCTGCTCATCCAATTGTTGCAAAGCCTCCAGCAAACGTGCTTTGCTGCGATTATTCTCGACCACGCCATCCCGGGCATGTCGAACCGGACTGATCGTAACGATAATTCTTGCTTGCGGACGAAGTGCATAAAATGCGGTAAAGCAATCACGAAGCATGGAAACGATCTCATCGACTGCGAGCAACTCTTTTTTGAACCATTGCTGAGGGGCCCGGTGACAATTAGCAACGCTACGATCGATTTCGCAACCAGCCCTGTCTGACGAATCGGTCAAACGATAGCAAAAAGACGAACCCAACGTGAGGATGAGCCAGTCGGCTTTTTTTATAAAGTCGTGAGCCACTTGTTGCGATTCGTTGATGGCCCGAAGACAATCTTCTTTATCTACTGAAGAAAAGCGGGAGTGGTGATCCCAGCTATGCCAGCACTCTTGCCAAAAGAACAGATCGCTGGCATGATATCGTTTGTTCTCTATGTAGGAATGAATGGAGCGACAGACGGCATCGGGGCCAAATAAAATTCCATGGGGATTTTGCAAGACCGGAAATTTAAGATCGGCTAATCCCTGCCCGATATGTTCCGTAAAACAAGAGCCGACCAAAAGAACAGGCTCCCCATATGCTATGAGCCGATCAGGTCTTTTGATATGAATGGGTAACTGCCACTGCATGGTCTACACGAATAACTTTTCTGCTATCGCCGAGCAAGCTAGCAATTGATCACCGTCTACACCGGTGTTGTATCCCTTTTCATGAAGCCAATGCACTAACCATTCCATATTGAGATTGCTCACTAAACTATCTGCGGCCATTGGGCAACCACCCACCCCGCCAAGGGCCGCATCGAATCGAGTGCATCCGGCCTCTATTCCGGCTTCGACCTTTTCTTTCCAACCCGTAGGGCTGGCATGAAGATGCAAGCCGATCTCTGTTTGCGGAAAATATTTTATGAACTGCTCGGTGAGCGAGTGGATCTGTTCCGGTGTGGCCATACCCACTGTATCTGCCAATGAAAAAACAGTGATTCCCAGTGGCAACAGCTTGTGCGCCCATTCCAGTACCAGGTCTTTATCATATGTATCGCCATAAGGATTGCCAAAAGCCATCGACAAATAGACCACCAGCTTACGGTTGGTAAGTAAACATTGTTCTTGAATGGTCGCTACGGTCTGTATCGCTTCTTCGCGCCCCGATCGGGTGTTGCGTTGTTGAAAAGTTTCAGACACCGAAAAAGGAAAGCCGAGATAATCAATGTCAGCAAAGTTGAGTGCTTCACGGGCGCCCCTATCGTTGGCTACGATCACTAACGCTTTTGTGGCAGAGGTTGATAACGGCAATTGGATTAGCACGTCGGCCGTGTCGGCCATCTGCGGTATGGCTTTTGCAGAAACAAAGCTGCCCAGATCTATCGTATCGAAGCCAACTTGTAAGAGCGATCGTAAATATTCAACCTTTTCAGTTGTCGAGAATATGCGACCAAAACCCTGCATGGCATCACGGGGGCACTCGATGAGCTTTATGGAAGTGGATCGGCTCATTTCATTCGTTGCTTCATGGCCTCGTACAGGATGATACCGGTAGCCACCGATACGTTCAACGATTCAAAATCGTTTTGCATGGGGATCGAGAACGTCGCATCACAATGCTTTTGCAAGGCGGGATAGATCCCCTTGTCTTCACTGCCCATTACAATAGCGACCGGAGAAGAGAAATCGACCGATGAGACACTTGTGGACGATCGCATTACCGAAGCCAGTACCTGGATTCCATTTAAATGCAGCTCATCGACCGCTTTTAACAAAGAGGGTACGCGACATACCGGAATCTTCTCCAGTGCCCCGGCCGAGGTCAGGATAGCATCTTCTTGTAACGCCCCTACTCCTCTTTCTGGAATGATGATGGCATGTACACCGGTGCAATAGGCGGTGCGGGCAATTCCCCCAATATTTCTAATATCGGTAATGCCATCTAAGATCAGTAACAAGGGCGCTTGACCGCTATCGACCACATGAGAGATCACATCTTGCAGCGCGCTGTACTGTACCCTCGACTTTTGCGCAATACAGCCGAGGTGCGTTCCGGCGTTGAAATTATCGAGTTTTACGGCTGGCACGTATGCGATGGGTACTCCACTTTCTGCCGCTAATTTTCGAATGGAAGAAACAGCGGCACCTTGCACCTTTGTATCAAGGTATATTCGGTCAAGCGCGGGCCCCCTTTCCAATGCTTCGAGCACAGCGGAGGGTCCTACGACCAATGTATTTTTCTTAGGACGGGGCGATGATCGTCTAAATGATTTCACAAGGCAAAGAAAGGGAAAAAAAAGACCCGTCGTAAAGACGGGTCCGGGTATACGATAAGTTGGACTATTTAGCGTAAGCCAAAAGCCTTTTTTACTTTGGCAACGTAGTCGAGTTTCTCCCAGGTAAAGAGTTCTACATTCTTTTTGACCTGCTTTCCATTGGGAGCGGTAAAGACCTTCACAACGGTCTGAGGGGTACGGCCCATGTGACCATAGGCAGC
>DNMB01000075.1:4361-6771 GCA_003489485.1 Chitinophagaceae bacterium
GGACGCATATCGAAAACACTCTCTACGATCTTGCCGATCTGACCATCCGTTAAATTTACCTTGGCGGTGCCATAAGTATTCACATTGATGCTGGTAGGCTTGGCTACACCGATCGCATAGGAGACCTGAACCAGCACTTCGTCTGCCACTCCGGCGGCTACGAGGTTTTTAGCAATGTGGCGTGTGGCGTATGCTGCAGAGCGGTCTACCTTAGAAGGATCCTTACCACTAAAGGCTCCGCCTCCGTGTGCACCCTTTCCGCCGTAGGTATCTACGATGATCTTGCGCCCAGTGAGTCCGGTATCACCGTGCGGTCCACCGATCACGAATTTTCCGGTTGGATTGATATGATACTTGATATCGCTGTTAAAGAGTTTTGCGTACTTCTTGTATTTGGCTTTGATGCGAGGGATCAAAATAGAAATAACATCGTTTTTGATACGTTGCAACATTTTGGCTTCGTTATCAAAATCATCATGCTGGGTAGAGATCACAATAGCATCGATGCGAACGGGTTGATTGTTGTCATCGTATTCCAGGGTTACCTGGCTTTTGGCATCGGGGCGCAGATAAGGCATCTTTGAATTTTTCTCTCTGCGAATGGCAGCCAGCTCGATCAACAAATTATGCGCGAGATCAAGTGCAAGCGGCATGTAATGCTCCGTTTCGTTGGTAGCATAACCGAACATCATACCCTGGTCGCCGGCTCCTTGGTCTTCTTTTTTCTTTCTGTCTACTCCTTGATTGATATCTGATGATTGCTCATGGATGGCCGACAACACACCGCAACTGCTGGCTTCGAACATATATTCACTCTTCGTGTATCCGATCTTGCGAATTACACCGCGGGCGATCTCTTGCACGTCGAGATAGGCCTTTGATTTTACTTCTCCTGCCAGCACCACTTGACCAGTGGTTACCAGCGTTTCGCAAGCCACTTTAGATTGAGGATCGAAAGCAAGAAAATTATCGATGAGTGCATCAGAGATCTGGTCGGCAACTTTATCTGGATGTCCTTCACTAACGGACTCCGATGTAAACAAATAAGGCATGATTAACAGGTTTAAGTTTAGGGCTACAAAGATAAGGTTAGCCCTGAATAAAAAAAGAAGAGAGAGCCTCTATTATAACTTGGAATAGACCACCCGCAAACGAAGTCGTTTGGCAGGGTTAAGGTAGTTACCCCCGGCTATTACGATCCTGCCATAGGCAACCTGGTCGGAAATGGCCAATTGACTGACCCGACGATACAAGGTCGAGTAAGCATAGGTCCTGAGCGGAGCCTGTATACGGAGTGTAAAATTGGATGAATCATTGGTAACGATCCGTTGAACATAGCGGCTAACATCGAAACGGTAGGTGCTATCTCTTAACAATAGCCCACCGAATCTGGCATAATCGTAGGTGAATGAGCTGAAATTGTCGCGGGTGTTCATATCGTAGTCAAATAGGAATGCCGTATCGCGACGGGCATTGATCCGATCGAGGTAGAGCGCCTTGGGATGAAAGAAGTAAGCATTCTGCTGTGTTTCAAGGGGTGTAACGATCAACTCGGCGCGGTGAATGATGGCATTTTGCAACGTATCCAATCCGGGAATGGTAATGGTAGCATAAGAACCAGGGCTGGATTGAAGAAATACCTTGTCGTCACTGATTTGGTTATTGACCAGGTACTGCGCAAAATTAGCACCAGGGGTTCTTTTGACCAGGTTAGCCTGCCCGCCACGGGAATGATAGAATTCGGTCAGTGTGGTATCGATGGTTCCGTTCTTTTGCACACGATAGTAGACGATCAACTTGGTCTTGATATCGGAAGGAGAGAAATAAGTTAAGGCATTACCGCTATTATCGGCTCGTATGGCCAAACCACGAAAAAGAGAAAGGAACATGGAATCACTGCGATATGCCCCGTTAGCGGTAGTACTGGTGTCATAATTGGCAAAGCGGGCGCCGAGCTGCGCTGAAAGAGGTATACGAATCACACCAGCCAATTTAGACGTATCTCTTTTTCGAATAAAGGAAATACTGTCTTTGAGCTGCTTCATCCGGTAGGTCTTGGAACCCAATTCAGGGCCTCGGGTAGCAAAATCAGGATGATTATACCTGTACAAAGCCGTATCGCTAAAACCGGATTGCTGATCGATCTCGTAAACACGAAGCGTTTGAAGACTATTGCTGTCGCCGTAGTACCCCTTGTAAGAAAGAGACAAGATCACCGAGTCGATTCCTACGATAGAATCCTTTCGATAGAAAGGATAGAATTTGGCGGTGGGAGGTAAAACATTGAAGTAAGCGTCTGCATGTGTCTTACCAAACTCTCTATCATCATCGATATGACCCAGCGTCATGTCGTCGGAGTAGAAGACCTTGTTGGAGTCGGTAAAAAGAAAATTATCGGTTTGCGTTTCCA
>DNMB01000181.1:0-1518 GCA_003489485.1 Chitinophagaceae bacterium
CCGTTAATGGTGGTGCTGCTAAGCGTGGTGGCACCAGCAACAGTTAGTGTATTGCTAAGGGTGGTTGCACCGGTTACACCGAGGGTACTGCTAAGAGTAGTGGCGCCTGTTACCTGCAATGTGCTGCCCAAGGTTGTGGCCCCGGTCAGGTTGCTGGTTCCCGATACGGTCAAATTACCCGTATGAGAAAGAGTGCCGGCCGTAGCAAGGGTAGATGAAGAATTTCCGATAGAGGTAGTACCCGTACCGGTCGTGTTGATACTGGTGTTACCGGTAATACTGGTGGTACCAGACAAAGTAGCGCCGTTATTTCCTGTAATTAGACCCTGTACGGTAAGCGGGCCGCCAACGGTAAGTCCTGAGGTGTTGGCACTAAGACCTGCAGCTACCACTGACTCATAAGAAGCCTTGGTAATTAAACCGGTATTACTGGCAATAACCACCCCCTCATTTGTATTGGTGGTGGTGGCAGTTCCGGCCGATCCGGATAGGTCTCTAAACGTTGCTCCGCCAGATTCACCTAACGTAAGCCTTGTGATTCCATTGGTTTTAAAAAGCAGCGCATTGAGGTCGGTCGTTCCCAAAAAATTAGTGGCAGAACTAGTGTTTGCATTTCCAGATAGCGACCAAGAGGTGCTCGAAGGCGAGGCCCACGTTAGCGATACTGACCCACCACTAATGGAATTTACGGTCAATACCTGGTTGGCGGTGGGTGCCGTACCGGGCATAGTGAGTGTGTACGAACTGGTTCCCGCAGCGGCTCTTAGGCCTACATAACCACTTTGCCCCGTGGTGGGGCTGACCAACCGAACCTCTTTTTGGATGGTTGGTGACTGAGCCAGCGCTTCTACACTAACGCCGGTCAGTAGCAGCACCAGGGCTGCCACGATTCTAAACTGTTTCATCGTTGTTGGTTTTTGATGATGATGGATTAAAATTTGAAAACTCTTCATATATAATTTTTATTTAGTCGATGATTAACCAGGTTACATAGCCGGAAAACGGAGCACTAAAATGCACGGTTACACGGTTGCCAACAATGTCTCTGAAAATGTAAAAATTTGGTATTGGCATGGGTATTGACCCTGCCTCGAGCACGACCGAGATGCCATCATTTACATCTAGCGTCGGCACTCCTGTCGGCAACAGAATATCGTACGTCTCTACCCCATTGAGCAGCTCACTTCTGCTCTTGGTCTTGATACCAGCAGCTTGTTGTGCGCTCACCCATTGTGGCGTAGCGCCTGATCCTTGCGACACCAGTACCTGGCCGGTGGTACCCGCATTGCCGTTTAGGCGAATGGGCGAGGTGATTCCGGTAAGAGAAAGGCCGTTACTGACCGATACGCCATTGAGCGCGCTAATCAATTGAGAAAATGTCTTTTCACCACCGATAGTCTCCGAAGAGGTCAGGTCTACAAAATTTCTCACACTAGAGCCTGTACCGCCACTAGCAATATTGAGCACACCAGAGAGCACCACATCTCCAGAAGTTGGAGAAGCAGGCGTAAGACCGGT
>DNMB01000181.1:1917-4643 GCA_003489485.1 Chitinophagaceae bacterium
GGAACAATACCAAAGGGAATGGTTGCGGCATCTCTTAATTCATTTTGATAATTCCAGTTGGTAACCGGCAAAATAGGCTCAATGGCAGCTCTTACTTTTAAACTATAATTGAGCGTTTGCCACGGTATATCCATTATTGACTGGTATGATCCGCCAACGCGGGTGCCTTTGCCAACTTCAACTATAAAGATGCCGGCGTCGTCCGTACTGTCTGAGATCACTTCAGAGTAAGCAGGCGGATTGGTAAGAGCGCCCGGAATAATATCGAAACGAAGCCAGATCTTTCTACGCTTTGCCGGATTGCTATCAACGTCTCGCAACACCATTTCGAGGTTGATGCCTGGGGATTGCCCAAGCAAATCAAGCCCCGGAGCCAGCGAAAGCACGAGCAGTAAGAACAGATATGATAAAAACTTTTTCAACTGGCTAGTTTGCTTTTATAAAAGGGATTACCCGATGAATCTTTTGTCCGTCTATGCGCAAAAAATAACTACCCGCCCCCAGCCTGCTCATTTCTATCACAATACCGGCGTATAGCTGATCGGAAGGACGCTGTAAGGTCATTACGGTACGACCTGCGGCGTCGAGCACGGTAAGAGTAAGCTGCCTTTCTTGGCTAAGCAGTGCCATACTCACCAGCCTAGCGTAAGTGTACACAGGGTTGGGAAATAACTTTATCTCAACATCGGGCGTTTCGGTGTTGGTTTTACAAGCCAGCACAAAGGCCCCAGTTCCTCTTTCGGCCATATACACGGCCAACCCGGTATTCAAACGAAGACAATCGACATTTTTGCTAATGCTGACCGGAAGACTCAGGGCACGGCCACCACCGGAGGGTTTTCCGGTAGCAGACACTCGCATGGCGACCTTGGGCTGTAGCCAAGCCGTTGCAGGCATTAAAAGCAAAAGGGTAATATGGATCAATATCTTTTTCACTGCCTTATAGAAAAATATAATTCGGATTGGGAAGCTCCACTCCCGTAAGTAAGAACAAGGTGTCTGATTCCTACACTACGCACGGTGTATGCGGTAATGGTTCGACCAGTAGAAGAAATAGAGAGCGTAATTGAATTATCGGTACGACTAATGGCAAACGCCCCACTAATTCCATCTGAATCTCTGTAACTACTAGTGCCAGACAGCCTAAAAGAAAAAGTAGGCAGCCCCACGAAATAAAGATCGTTTTGAACAGTTTTTCTTCTCTCCAAGAACCAGTCTTTGTCTTTTAACAGCTCTTCTGCCGTAATACGATCATTATCTTTTATACAGCCGCTAAAAAGCAAGCCCACAAAACATAGTGATGCTATCAAACCACTGTTTTTCATTTTTTAGCGGATTTTAATTTGTTAACCAGTCTAGTCAACGGCTTGATCTCGGCCGCTACATAGAATTCGATCATGTCGGTAGTATTGAGCACTTTTGTTGTGCTTAGCATAGGAAACCCCCTTCGGTATCGGATCCCCAACAAATACCCGGGCGGTGTGTCGTTGTTCTTGTACTCAAACGGATCGAACTCTAGTTCAACTCCGGCAAAAAGACTCCACATAAGGTCGCGATAAGAGTTAAAGTTCTCCGTATCGAGCGGGGCAAAAGGTGAGAGATTCAGCTCCATTACACCGCCTGCCGTAAAGCGCAGATCGGAGTAACTGACACTTCCAAATGCATTCAACCCTACAAAATGAAAGACCTTGCGAGGCACAAAACCGACAAAACGTCCGGTAAAAGGAACAATAGAATCCGTATTTAAGAAGGTCTGAGCAGGTCGCAAATACGTATAGGTAAGCGCCGCACCATAAGATAGACGCTTCGTATAATGATTAACCCAACGAAAACCGGCTCCCCCTCCTAAAGAAAAATCACTTGTGGTTAATTGGTCGACAGGGTAAATAAATTGACCGGGAGCCCCCACATCATCTATTGTCTGAGAACTGCTGTTCACAGAAGGCATAAAATAGACGTTTTGATGAGGAATAAATTCAGAAGACGTCCTTATCAAAACAGGATCAGTTCCTGGAGGCAATGCTGTCTCATTGGTCTTTGGACGATCCGGCTCCGTTGAACGAAGTCGGTCTTGACGGTCTTTGTCTAATGCCAATTTTTTGACACGCAAGAAACTGCGGTAGCCAATGTAAAAAGAAGGGATAAACTCCTCGTTCTCGCCGGACAGACCGGAGATCTCAACGTAACCGGGAAATTTTTTAAGCAAAGACACCACCGTGGAGTCAAACTCTAACAAAGCCTGTCGATCGACGGGGGCCGAAACAAATCGCGCACGCAAGGGCTGTTCTTGCATTTGCAAAGAATCGTTTAAGTATCGCCAGATCAGTTTACCGGTACTAAATCGAATGGCCCGGTTGGCAAAAAGCTGGTAGCTACTTTGCGCACCGGTTTGCAAAATATAATCTGACCCCAACAAGATATTGGCAGAATTTCTGTTGCCTTGTGCGGAGGCCTCTGGCACTACCCTATAAACGTGGGGAGCAGTCTGTGAACCAGGCTGGCTGTTAAAGGGCTCGATAAATAATTTGGGTGCATTGTAATTGGTATAATAGTCGTAGATATTCAACCGAATTAAAGAGGTATTCGTATAGCCCCAAAAGTTGTTGACCGCATTTAAGCTGTCGAAAGTACCGTAGACGCCTATGGTAGACTCGCGCAGTACCGTGTCTGCAGAAAGATTGAGCAAATAGTTTTGTAAAAACGAGTTTCCGCTAAAACTAGCTTGA
>DNMB01000181.1:5035-6420 GCA_003489485.1 Chitinophagaceae bacterium
CCCATAATCGGCAAGACGATTAGCCATAAACACATTGTCGGCAATCGATATCTTTAAATTGTCGCTGGTAAGATCTTCGAAATAGATCGGCGATTCGTTGCCGGAAAAAACAGACTGCACGATCTTAAAATCAATGACCGGATTTTCTTTGCCGGGCTCAAAACGAGGCGGCATTACATATACAATAGAGTTAGGGCTATTATTATTGACAAACTCCGATTGTTCAATAGAGACTGACTTGCGATACCACTCTCCCTCAAAACGAAGAGGCACTACCAGTTGACTAAATCGGGTATGCGCAATTTGAACAGAGGCCGATGCATCAGACCCCCTTATAACGAGCCCATTTGCTTTTTTACCCGACAGGCTCTGAAAAGTAATTCTGTTAACAGCGTTTCCGTTTAGTTGTACGCGTCGGTAACAAATAAGTGAGGCCCCCTCTTCAAAAAGAAGTGTGGCACCGGCTGCGATCTCAAGCGAACCATTTACACTTACGATCCCTTTTACAAGATGTGTTCCGGCCGTAAGAGACAGACTCTCATACTGACCTGACAAGGTATCTTGTGCACCGGCCTTGACCACTGCAAGCAACAAAACGATATATAATATAAGCGACTTCAATTAATTGACTATTTTATACAAAATGGAGCTGGCCGATCTCGTTGACCCATCTTCTACTGCCACGGTAATATTGTCGAGTAAAAGAAGATCTCCTTGCTTCAGCGAATTGATCAGCTCTTTCATAGGCTCCTGAAAAACCTGACCATAGTTATAAACGGAAGATCTCTCTGTTCCGGCCCCAACAATTGTGCCTCTAAATCCGTTTACACGCAGATTAACAGGAGGCAATCCCGAAATAGGAATATTGGCTACCAAGCTGTTGACCCTCGAAAGATCTTCGCTTCGAATCACGTTGCGGGTATTGCCCTCTAGACTTACCCTTACCACCGGATCAGGTAGTCGATCGGCATTGACCTTACGCTGCATTATGGGCTTTTTGCCACTAGCACTCTTTAAAAAAACTTGTAATTGATATTGACCGGGCGCACTAAAAAGTGCAGAAAGTTTCTCAGCTCCCGAAATGAGTCTAACAGACGGGGTAATATTCACCTCCAGATCGCGCAAATTGAATTTATCGGAACCCTCTAACAGCACCATCGGCACACCTACATAAAAACGCTCGAGCCTAATAGAATTGATGATCTCTGATTGTTGCAGTTCAGGGGTGCTAACAGAAGGCGAAGCGGGTGAGGCGACTGAATCAGCCTGTACGGGTCTAGTAGATTGGTTTACAAACGACCGCATGCTATCCTGGGAGCTTATCGTACGCGTGGCGACCCATGCATTCGCAATTCGCTGTTCGGCCAACTGTATTCCCGCTTGCA